>NZ_DCYC01000069.1:0-35061 GCF_002330965.1 Arsenicicoccus sp. UBA2120 | reverse complement strand
CCTACCCCTGCAGCAGTCCCAGCGATTCCTGCGGCAACGAGCGCGCGCCCGACCGTCTGCTGGCTGACCCCGAACCGCAACCCCACCTCCATGAGCGTCAAGCCGCCTGAGTACAACTCAACAGCTTCTGCGATGTGGCGCTCATCGAGCCCCCGCCGGCGTACCGGGACCGAGCGGCGGGCAAGGTGCGCCGCCGCGGTCCGGCGATGAATGCTGAACCGCTCGCCCAACTCCACGAGTGTCGCGCCCGACTCATACGAGGCCACCAGCTCGTCCACCTGTGCCGGGCTCAGAAAGGTTTGAGTCATCCCAACTGCACGCACCATCCGGCCCCGCTCGTCCACTACAGACGGCTCCAGCGGCCTCCGGTCCCGCCGGTAGATGCCCCGCGACCTGCGAGAAGCCACGGTTTTCAAGGCTGGGCAGGGGTTCTCGAACTCTCTACGGAGGTCCACCAGCATCACGAGGGACCGGACGCCATGGGCATCCGGTCCCTCGTGCGTTGCCGGGGCATGAGTCTTGCGCTGTCGATGCCGGGCCGGATCCGGCTGGTGAGCGGATTGGCCCTGGTCGGTCCCGGGGGTGCACGCTTGACCCATGGCATCCAGCGTCACGCCCGTGTGGCCCCTCACCGACATCGCCGTGTATCCCGTCAAGGGTGAGCCGGGCCGTCCCCTGCGGCAGGCCGTGCTCACGGATTCCGGCCTCGTCGGCGACCGCGCCAAGCGGCGTCCGCTGCTCGTCGCCACCACCGCGCAGGCCGCCGGCGACCTGCGCGCCAACCTCGTCCTCGACATGGGCGACGACGAGTTGGCCGCCCTCGAGGGCCAGGAGCTGCGGATCGGTGACGTGGTGGTGCGGCTGGGCCGCAAGCCGAGCTCCTGCGAGGGCCTGTATGCCGAGACCGTCACGGGCGGCGACCTGCTGGTGGGGGACCAGGCGCGCGTCGTGCGCTGCTGCGCGTCCTTCTGACCACTCGGAGGGAGGTCATGCTGACCGAACCGAGTTGCCCCGCCCGATAGCCTAGGCAGCACGTCACCGCAGGGGTGGCGGCGGCCCCGCGAGGCAGCGGGACGTCATACGAGAACGAACTGGAGACACCTGTGTCAGCCGACATCACCGTGCACATCGCTGGAGACGAGCGAACGGTGGCGGCGGGCACGACTGCCGCCGATCTGTTCGCCGACGACCGCCGGATCGTGGTCGCGCGCATCGGCGGGGAGCTCAAGGACCTGGCGACCGAGCTGCGCGAGGGCGACGTCGTCGAGGGTGTCGACATCGCCAGCGACGACGGCCTGGACGTGCTGCGGCACTCCTGCGCGCACGTCATGGCCCAGGCGGTGCAGCAGGTCAACCCCGCCGCCAAGCTGGGCATCGGCCCGCCGGTCCGCGACGGCTTCTACTACGACTTCCAGGTGGACGAGCCGTTCACCCCCGAGGACCTCAAGCAGCTCGAGAAGGTCATGCAGAAGATCGTCAACGAGGGGCAGACCTTCCAGCGGCGCGTGGTCAGCGAGACCGAGGCGCTGGAGGAGCTCGCGGGCGAGCCGTTCAAGTGCGAGCTGGTCGGGCTCAAGGGCTCGATGACGCACGACGACGAGGACGCCGGCGCCGGTGTCGAGGTCGGCGCGGGCGAGCTCACGATCTATGACAACGTGCGCCGGGACGGGACGGTCGCCTGGGGCGACCTGTGCCGCGGCCCGCACCTGCCGAGCACCAAGATCATCGCCAACGGCTTCAAGCTCATGCGCTCGGCCGCGGCCTACTGGCGCGGCAACCAGGCCAACGAGCAGCTGCAGCGGCTCTACGGCACGGCGTGGCCGACCAAGGACGAGCTGCGCGCCTACCTGGAGCGGCTCGCCGAGGCCGAGAAGCGCGACCACCGCAAGCTCGGCGTCGAGCTCGACCTGTTCTCCTTCCCCGACGAGATCGGCTCCGGCCTGCCGGTGTTCCACCCCAAGGGCGGCATCATCAAGCGGGAGATGGAGGACTACGTCCGCCGCCGGCACATCGAGGAGGGCTTCGAGTACGTCGGCACGCCGCACATCGCCAAGGACGGCCTGTTCCACACCTCCGGGCACCTGCCGTACTACGCGGACACGATGTTCCCGCCGCTGCACGTCGACGAGGAGCGCGACGACGCGGGCGAGGTGACCAAGCCGGGCCAGGACTACCGCCTCAAGGCGATGAACTGCCCGATGCACAACCTCATCTACCGCTCCCGCGGGCGCTCCTACCGCGAGCTCCCGCTCCGGCTCTTCGAGTTCGGCTCGGTCTACCGCTACGAGAAGTCGGGGGTCATCCACGGGCTGACGCGCGTGCGCGGCTTCGCCCAGGACGACTCGCACTCCTACGTCACCGAGGAGCAGGCGCCGGCCGAGATCAAGCACCTGCTCGACTTCGTGCTCGGTCTGCTGCGCGACTTCGGGCTGACCGACTTCTACCTGGAGCTGTCGACGCCCGAGACCGAGGGGCCCAAGCGGGACAAGTTCATCGGCTCCGACGAGCAGTGGGAGGTCGCGACCAAGGTCCTCGAGGACGTCTGCCTCGCGTCCGGGCTGGAGCTCGTGCCCGACCCGGGCGGCGCCGCCTACTACGGCCCCAAGGTGTCGGTGCAGGCGCGCGACGCCATCGGCCGCACCTGGCAGATGTCGACGATCCAGTACGACTTCAACCAGCCGGAGCGCTTCGGGCTGGAGTACCAGGCGGCCGACGGCACCCGCAAGCAGCCGGTCATGATCCACTCGGCCAAGTTCGGGTCGATCGAGCGGTTCATGGGCGTGCTGGTCGAGCACTACGCCGGCGCCTTCCCGGTGTGGCTGTCGCCGGTGCAGGTCACGGGGATCCCGGTGGCCGAGGACTTCGCCGACTACCTCGAGGACGTCGCGCGCCAGCTGCGCCGGCGTGGGGTGCGCGTCGAGGTCGACCACAGCGACGACCGCTTCCCCAAGAAGATCCGCAACGCCTCCAAGTCCAAGGTGCCGTTCGTGCTCATCGCGGGTGGCGAGGACGTCGAGGCGGGGGCCGTGTCCTTCCGCTACCGCGACGGGTCGAAGCGCAACGGGATCCCCGTGGAGCAGGCGATCGAGGAGATCGTCCGGTCCATCGAGTCCCGCGAGCAGGTCATGACCGCACCCATCGGGTCGCCCGAGGCTGCAGAGACGGCTGAGACTGCCTGAGCCACGACGGATCTCGTATGCCGAGAGGCGCCCACCCCAGCACGGGGTCGGCGCCTCTCGCGCTGCTCAGCCCTGCCTGACCGCGGCGAGGAGGGTGGCCAGGTGCGCGTCGGCGCGGGCGCCATACGTCCGGGTGTAGAACCGCTCCATGAAGGCGCGCGGGTCGGCGGGGGAGGGGCGCCCCGACCGGTGCCACAGCTGCAGGGGGACGGCGCCGCGGGGCCCGGGCATCACGTAGTCGCCCTGCCACGGGGCCGGCGCGAAGGCGTGACGGCGGTAGAAGTCGGCCCGCCGCGCCGCGTCCGGTGACGAGTCGGGCGGCTCGAGCTCGGCCAGGACGTCGCGGTCGCCGGCGGCCCGCACGACGTCCTCGAGCAGGGCGCCGCCGACGCCACCCGACCGTCGCCGGGGGTCGACCGCGAGGTACTCCAGCAGGTCGGCTCCGAGCTCGTGGTGGGGGACGAGCACCGCGATCGCCAGCACCGTGTCGTCGTCGTCGTCCTCGCGCGCGACGAGGACCTTGCGATCGAGGAGGCGATGCTCGAGGACGTCCGCCACCGGCAGCCGCTCGTCAGGGGGAAACGCGGCGAGGTAGATCGCGCGGGCCTGGTCCAGGTGGCGCGGCTCGAGGATCGTGGTCTGCATCCGCTCATGCTGCCGTGCCGGGGGCGCTGGATGCCATTGGTTGATCTTTCAAGTAACCATGCGTTATGTTTTGGTCCGTTCAGGTATCCGATCGAAGGACTCTCATGCGCTCCCTCCTGCACCCGCCCGCCGCGCTGCGCGACCTCGCGCTGCTGCTGACCCGCGTCGTGCTCGGCGTGGTCCTGATGGCCCACGGCTGGCAGAAGCTCGGCACGAACGGGATCGACGGCGTCGCTGCCGGTTTCGGCAAGATGGGCATCCCCGCCTCCGAGCTGGCCGCGTGGTTCGCCGCGCTGGTCGAGCTCGTCGGTGGCGCCCTCATCCTCGTCGGGCTGGCCACCCCGCTGGTCGCCCTGCTCGTCGTCCTCAACATGGCGGGCGCCTTCTGGTTCGCGCACCGTGACGGCGGCGTCTTCGTCACCGACGGTGGCTGGGAGCTGGTCGCCGTGATCGCGGCCGCGTCGCTCGCGCTGATCGGTGCCGGGGCCGGCCGGATCAGCCTCGACGGGCTGCTCGGTCGGGGCCGGGGCTCTCGTGACGGTCGTCGTCCCGTCGGCGACCGCGAGTCGGTCGGGGCCACCCGCGCCTGACGGCCCTGTCTCGCGAGCCGCGCCAGGTATCGAGCCGCGCCAGGTATGACGAGGCGCCCACCCCGAATGTGGGGTGGGCGCCTCGCGCGTGCTCAGGCCTGCGCGCCGGCCGCAGCTGCTGCCTCGAGGCCCCGGTCGAGGTCGGCCAGGATGTCGTCGATGTGCTCCAGGCCCACCGACAGGCGCACCAGGCCGGGCGTGACGCCGGCGCCGAGGCGGTCCTCGTCCGACCCCTGCGAGTGCGTCGTCGAGGCCGGGTGGATGACGAGCGAGCGGACGTCACCGATGTTGGCGACGTGGCTGTGCAGCTCGAGGGCGTCCACGAACGCCCGCCCCGCCTCGACCCCACCGGCGATGTCGAACGAGAACACCGAACCGGATCCCAGGGGGCAGTAGCGGTCCGCGCGCTCCTTCTCGGGGCTGCCGTCGAGCGACGCGTAGTAGACCCGCTCGACCTGCGGGTGGCCCTGCAGGTGCTCGACGACTCGGCGGGTGTTGGCCAGGTGCCGCTCGATGCGCAGCGACAGCGTCTCGATGCCGAGCCCCACGAGGAAGGCGTTGAACGGCGAGCACGCCGAGCCGAGGTCGCGCAGCAGCTCGACGCGGGCCTTGAGGATGAACGCCAGGTTGGCGCCGTGCGCCGAGCCCACGCCGAGGTCGCGGGCGAAGACGAGCCCGTGGTAGCTCTCGGACGGGGTGTTGAGCTGCGGGAAGCGCTCGGGGTCCTGGGCGTAGTCGAAGGTGCCGGCGTCGACGAGCGCCCCGACGATCGAGGTGCCGTGACCCCCGAGGAACTTCGTGGCCGAGTGGATCACCACGTCCGCGCCGTGCTCGATCGGGCGGATGAGGTATGGCGTCGCGACGGTGTTGTCGACGAACAGCGGCACGCCCGCGTCGTGGGCGACCCCGGCGATCCCGGCGATGTCGAGGACCTTCTGGTCGGGGTTGGAGATCGTCTCGCCGAAGAAGAGCTTGGTCTCCGGGCGGACCGCGGCGCGCCACTCGTCCAGGTCGGCCTGGTCGCTGACGAAGGTCGTCGTGATGCCCAGCCTCGGCAGCGTGTAGCGCAGCAGGTTGTAGGTGCCGCCATACAGCGCGGGGGAGGCGACGACGTGGTCGCCCGCCTGCGCGACGTTGAGGATCGCGAAGGTCGTCGCGGCCATGCCCGACCCCAGCAGGAGGGCGCCGACGCCGCCCTCGAGCGCCGCGATGCGCTCCTCGATGACGTTGTTGGTCGGGTTGCCGAGGCGGGTGTAGATCGGGCCCAGGTCCGTCAGCGCGAACCGGTCCGCCGCGACCTGCGCGTCGTCGAAGACGAACGAGGTGGTCTGGTAGATCGGCAGCGCCCGCGCGCCCGTCTCGGAGTCCGGGTTCTGCCCGGCGTGGATCTGCTTGGTCTCGAATGCCCAGTCGCTCATGGGTCGTGCCCTCCTTGCTCGCGCTTGCCGCCGCGTCGGGTGACGCCGGGGCCAGGTCCTCACCCGGGGCACCCCGCCGCGTGGGAGGGTTGCCGGTCAGCTGGCCGGGGCCGTGCTGCTGACGCTCATGACCTGCGGCGACTCTAGGAGGGGTCTCGTGGGGCGAGGAAGTGGCGTCCCGGCATACGGACCGTCGTCTCCTGGAGTGACGGTTTGGTCACGAGGAGGTGCCGAGACCCTCGACCGGTGGTTCACTGTGGCCATGAGCGCCCCCGCCCACATCCGCCGTGCCCGCCCGCACGACGCGTTCGCCGTCGCCGCGATGATGCTGCAGCTGGGCAGGGAGCGCGGCGCCTCGCCCGACCCCGAGTTCATCGACCGGTTCGCCGACGCCTGGCTGCGCAGCAGCGGTTCCCACGCCTACTGGCTCGCCGAGATCGAGAAGCGTCCCCTCGGCATCGCCGGCGTCACCCTCGTCGAGCAGCTCCCCGTCCTCGGCGGGCCGCGGCGCTCGCGGTGGGGCCAGGTGCACACGATGTTCGTCACGCCGACCTTCCGCCGGTGCGGGATCGGCGGTCAGCTGGCTCGCGAGGTGTTCGCGTGGTCCTCGGCCGAGGGTCTGACGCACCTGCGCGGCGACCTCACCGAGCTCGGCCCCGCCGCCGCCGGCATCTCCCGCCGCCTCGGTGGGCGCCCCGCTCACGACGGGATCTTCGAGTCGGTGCTGAGGGTCCCCGCCACGCTCTTCTGAGATCATCTGGCCTGGTTCACCGCCGGGTAGGACGCTGCGCGGCAACGCAGGACGGCGATCCGCGTGGCGGCGTACAGCCTGGTGATGTCGCTGGTCGTCATGGTGGCGGGCAAGGCGATCCTGGGGTTCTTCGGCGTCGAGGTGGACGACTTCCGGATCGCCGGGGGCATCGTCCTGCTGACGATCGCGCTGGGCATGCTCGGCGGGCCGGGGAGCATCGCGCACTCCGGGACACCGAGCGAGCAGCAGCACCAGTCGGAGCACGCGTCCACGTCCGACGTGTCGTCCTCTCCCAGGGCCTTCCCGACGATGGTCGGCCCGGGCAGCATCACGACGCTGATCGTGCTGACCCGATCCGCGGACGGAGCGAGAGGGTATGTCGCTGTCGCCGCCGCCGTCGTGGTCGTCGTGCTGGCGCTGCTGCTGGTCCTGTGGTTCGCCCCCGCCATCGGGCACCACATGTCGTAGACGCTGCGCGTGATCATGACGCGCCTGATGGGGATGGTGGTCGCCGGGCTGCAGCACGTGTTCCCGCAGTGGGTGCGCTGACGTCCTCCTCGCAGACGTCGACCTGGTCGGAGTGGTCCTGGTGCTCGAGGAATCCAGGTGAGGGTGCGGGTGGGCGTGGTGGTCAGCGCCAAGACCCAAGACGCTGACCACCACAGGCCGGTGGGGTGGTCAGTCGCCGGCGGAAGCAGTCGTCGGCACGAGGTCGACGTCCAGCGGGTCCTCGTTCATGCCAGTCAGCTCCCTGGTGCGGCCGCCGTAGTCGATGGGCAGGACCACACCGGAGATGAAGGACGCCATCGGGGAATTGACGAAGATCAGTGGCTCCGCCATCTCGCGGGACTCCGCGAGCCGGCCCGCGAAGCCGGCGTGGCCGATGAGGTTGTCCATCCCTCCGACACTCCTGGCGAAGTCGTCGGTGAGTCCGGTGCTGGTGCTGGCCGGCATGATCGCGTTGACGCGGACATGCTTTGCGGCGAACTCCCCGGCGACCTGAGCGACGTACAGGTTGGTGGCGCGCTTGGAGATCGGGTAGGCGAGCTGACCCGGCGCCTCGTCCAGACCCAGGGCGTGGACGGCGGCGGTGGTGGCGTCCCACCCCTTCGCCCTGGTGAGCCCGGCGATCTCGTCGCGGTGCTTCTCCCAGTTGATGCCGCCCATCGAGGTGACGAAGGCGATGGCTCCCCCTTCGCGCATCCGGTCCGTGAGGTAGGCCTCCGTGATGTACTTGTTCGCCGTGAAGTTGACGGCCATCGTCTCGTTGAAGTCATGCCGGTCGCCGGAGACCCCCGCGATGCCGAAGAAGGCGTCGAAGGTGTCAGGCAGCTGGGCCATGACGGTGTCGATCTCGTCCTTGTTGCCGAGGTTGACCTGCAGCGACGTGGTCATGCCGGGGAGGTCGACGACGACATGGTCGAGGCCGTGCACCTCCGCGCCGAGGTCGACGAGGATCTCGGCGGTGGCCTTGCCCATCCCGGACGCTGCGCCAGTGACGACGCAGACCTTGCCCGTGTAGTTCAGGTAGTCCTTCATGAGGGCTTCTCCTTCTCTTGTGCTGGGGGTGGGGGAGGGTGCGGTGTCAGGCGAGGGGGAGCGGGATCGAGGAGGCGACGGCTTTTGTCTCGAGATAGGTCTCGAAGCCCTCGAGGCCGCCCTGCCGGCCGAGGCCACTGTGCTTGTAGCCGCCGTAGGGGGAGTCGGCGCCGTAGAACTGGCCGCCGTCGATGCTGAACGAGCCGGTGCGGATGCCGCGGGCGACCTTCAGGGCTCGCTCGGGTGAGGCCGTGAAGACGTTGCCGGAGAGCCCGTAGACGCTGTCGTTGGCGAGGCGGATCGCGTCCTCGTCGGTGTCGAACGGAGTCACGGCGAGGACGGGTCCGAAGATCTCCTGCTGAGCGATGGTGGAGGCGTTGTCGACATCGACGAAGAGCGTCGGCTCGATGAAGAACCCGCGGGACTGCGACACCGGAATCCCACCGCCGACGAGGAGGCGGGCTCCGTCGCGCTTGCCCGCCTCGATCATCTCGAGGATGTGGTCACGCTGCTTGGCGGTGATGATCGGTCCCGAGAAGGTCTCGGGGTCTGCCGGGTCGCCGAACGGCAGGTGTGCGTAGACCTGCTCCAGCGCGGCGACGGCCTGCTCGTAGACCCCACGCTGAACCAGCAGCCGGGTCGGAAGGGCGCAGCCCTGACCGGCGTGCAGGCACGCCGCCGCCGCCGCAGGAAGCGCCGCAGCCAGGTCAGCGTCGTCGAGGATGATGCCGGCGCTCTTGCCGCCGAGCTCCATCAGCGTCCGCTTGAAGGTTGGAGCGGACAGCTGCAGCATCAGCTGCCCCGTGGCCGTGGAACCGGTGAAGGAGATCATGTCGACTCGTGGATCCGTGACCAGCTCCTGGGCGACGGATCGGTCGCGGGTGGTGATCACGTTCACGACTCCGGCTGGGATGTCGGTCTTCTCCGCGATCAGCCGTCCGATGCGGGTGGCGTTCCACGGCGTCTCGGCTGCGGCCTTGACGACGACGGTGTTGCCGGTCGCCAGTGCAGGCCCGAGCTTGTTGATCAGGATCTCAAAGGGGAAGTTCCACGGGATGATCGCCGCAACCACCCCCACGGGCTCTTTGAGCACCCACCGCTCGGAGGTGAGCCCGCCTGCCTCACCATCGGCCAGGCGCCGCTCCCACGCGAACTCGTCGATCATCCGGGCAGGCCAGAGCAGCCCATCCGCCAGCGGCCAGTCGAGCTGCGCCATGTAGGTCGTCGACAGGGGGGCGCCGACCTCGACGACCAGCTCCTGCCGGAGCTCCTCCTTCTCGGCGACGATCGCCTCGTGAAGCTGCCTGAGGCACCTCTGCCGCAGGGCCCGGTCCTGCGCCCAGCAGGAGGAGTCGAACGAGGTCCTGGCCGCCGCGATCGCCTCGTCCATATCAGCGGACGTGGCGTCGGCGACGACGCCCACGACGTCGCCGGTGGCGGGATTGACGACCTCGAAGGTCCCACCGTCGGCGGCGTCGCGCAACGTGCCTGCGATCAGTAGTCGGGTCTCGTGGGCCGTGGTCAACGTGGTGGTCGACGTCATCGTCGTGCTCCTCACACATGCTTCGAAGCTCACCGAGAGAAACGCTCGACAGCGAGCGCCCGCCGGCAGCAGGCGGAACCCACGATAGGTTTTGGGCACGAGTACCACAAGGGGTGGCGACCTTCTGGCACGATGGGGGGATGCCTGAGGAGGAGCCGACGCGGGCCACCGGTCGCCCCATGGCGGCCGACCCGCGGTTCGTCGCCACGACGGGGCTGCAGCTGTTCGCGGAGCACGGGTATGACAACGTCACGATGAGCGAGGTCGCTGCGGCCGCCGGAATCGGTCGCAGCACGCTGGTCCGCTACTTCCCGACCAAGGCCCACATCGTCTGGGACCGGTCCGAGGACGACGCGGAACGGGTCCGGTCACTCCTGCGCAAGGCCGCTGCAGGCGACGCGATCGCGGCGATCTGCGACGTGATGCCGGACGCGCTCGCGTACGGAGAGGATGAGTTCGATCTGCTCCGGATACAGGTGCAGATCATCACCGCGTCATCGATCGACCTGCTGACCTACGCCCAGCATTCCACGGAGGAACTGATCCTCGCCTTCCTCAGGAGCAGGCGAGGTGATGTGCGGGACGACCTGCGCGACAGGATCGCCGCCCGGTGCCTCGTGGACGCCGGCTGGATCGCCCTCCAAGCCTGGGCGGCAACCGAACAGCACAGCCCGCACGCCCTGCTCGAGCAGGCCTACCAGTACGTCCGGGCCGGGTTGCAGCCGCGAGCCGTCTGAAGCGCCGCTGTCGCCGACCACGTTGTCACCGTCGGAGCCTGAACGATGGCCCGGCGGCCACGCCACCGGCCTCGCCGCGCACTCGCGTCGGGGGACCGGCGCGCGGACCAGTCGGCGGGAGGGGATCAGCCGGCGAAGGGGGACGGATCTGCCGGGCGCTCGGGCGCCGCGAGGTCGAGGAGGTCCTGGTAGCGGCCGCCCACCGTGATGCGGGCCAGGTCGCCCAGCCGCCACGTGGACAGGGTCTCCCACGTCGGCGAGGGGGTGAGCTCCAGCAGCATCAAGGTGCCCTGCGCCACGAGGACCGGGGCCCCGACGAACAGCTGGTCGTCGGAGTCGCGCAGCTCGAGCCCGAGGAGCGGGTAGCGCTCGGCGAGGTCTGAGACGAGCGCCTCGGTGGTGTCGAGGTCGAGGCTGTCCAGGCCGCTGGGAGGCCAGGCGCCCTCGTGCTCGAAGGCGAGCTGGTGGATGGCGGGGTACTGGTGGTGGCGGATCCGCTCCAGGTCGGCGATCCGGGCGGCGACGTAGCCGTCGGGCCACGGCGCCGAGGCCTGGACGAGGCACCACCGCCGCCCGACCCCCACGCAGTATCCCGTGACGGCCTCGTCCGGCATGTCGAGCTCGAGGCAGGTGTGCTCGGCCATGGCCGACTCGAGCTTGGCGCGGATCCGGGCGAGGCGTTCGGCGCGGTGCTTGCTCATGGCGTCAGCATGCCAGCCGCATCACGCCTGCTCGAGGAGGAAGACCGGGATCTGGCGGTCGGTCTTGGTCTGGTAGTCGGCGTAGGGCGGGAAGGCCTCGACGCAGCGGGGCCACCACTCGGCGTGCTCCGCCTCGGTGGCGAGCCGGGCGACCCGCCGGGTGACGGTGGTGCCGTCCTGCAGGAGCAGGTGGGGATGCGCGGTCAGGTTGTGGACCCACTGAGGGTGCTCCGGGGAGCCACCCTTGCTGCCGACCGCGGCGTAGACGCCGTCGTGCTCGACCCGCATCAGCGGCACCTCGCGAACCTTGCGGGAGGACTTGCCGAGCATCGTCAGGACGACGACGCGCATGCCCTCGACGCTGGCGGCCTCGGTGGTGCCGGCGGCGTGGATGTCCTCGAGCTGCTGACGGACCCAGCCAGAGGCGTTGGGGGCGGGCGGGGCGTCGAGCGCGGCCCAGGGGTCGGTGCCCGAGAAGTCGTGGCCCGAGGCGTCGTTGCCGGAAGGGGTGGCGGGCGTGGGGTCTGGTGTCGTCGTCATACGGTCGAGTCTAGGATCGAGGGGTGACAGACCTCCAGGGCCCGCGCAGCATCGAGGACGCCGGCCAGCTCGCCGGTGTGGACGACGGGTTCGAGCGTCTGTGGACGCCGCACCGCATGGCCTACATCCAGGCGGATCGCCCGAGCACCGATGCGGGACAAGGGTGCCCGTTCTGCGCGGCGCCCGACAAGGATGACGCCGAGGGGCTCATCGTGCACCGCGGCGAGCACTGCTTCGTGGTCATGAACCTCTTCCCGTACAACCCCGGACACCTGCTCGTGTGCCCCTACCGCCACGTGCCGCTCTATCTCGACCTCACCGACGAGGAGACCGAGGAGTTCACCCGGCTGACCAAGCAGGCGATCCGCGCGCTGGAGGCCGCCAGCAGCCCCATGGGCTTCAACCTCGGGATGAACCAGGGCGCCGTCGCCGGGGCGGGCGTCGCCGCGCACCTGCACCAGCACGTGGTGCCGCGGTGGGGCGGCGACATGAACTTCCTGCCGATCGTCGGGCAGACCAAGGCCCTGCCGGTCCTGCTCGAGGACACCCGGCAGCAGATCGTGGCGGCCTGGCCGGGGGAGTGAGCCGTATGCCGGACCTGCCCGTCACGTCTGCGGAACCGCTTCCCGTGCTGGTCTACGACGACACGAGCGCGCTGGGCCGGGTGCAGGCCAGGGCGCTGTGGCACGTCGTGTCGCGCGACCGGTTCGAGCTGCGGCCCTGGCGTCGGCTGCCCCTGGAGCGGTGGGGCCTGACACCGGACGACTGCCGCGGGGCGCTGGTCTGGATCGGCCGGGACGGCGAGGTCAGCCGGGGGTGCGAGGTGTGGCCGGAGCTGCTGCGCCACGGCCACCGGTTCCTGCGGCCGGCGGTCCGTCCCGCGGAGACGCTCGTCAGAGCGCGCGCACGCCGCTGACGATCAGCAGCACGCCGAAGGCCAGGAACAGCACGGCGGCGCCGATCTTGATGGTGCGCTCGGGCAGCTTGCGGCCGAGGAGGGCGCCGACGCCGATGGCCAGGGCGTCCGCCGCGACCATCCCGAGCGTCGAGCCGACCCACGTGCCGAACCACCCCTCCTGGGTGGCGAGGGTGATGGTCGCGAGCATGGTCTTGTCGCCCAGCTCGGCGAGGAAGAACGCCGTGCCGACGGCCACCAGCGCCATGCCCCGGCTGTTGCGGGCCTTGGCGGCCTCGTCGTCGGTGAGCTCGTCGCCGCGGAGCGTCCACGCGGCGAACGCCAGGAAGGCGACGCCCGCCACGACCTGGATGACGCCCTGGGCGTCGGCGAAGACGTCCCCGATGGCGTAGCCGATCCCGACGGAGGCGAGGTGCACGAGCGCGGTGGCGGCGGTGATGCCCAGGAGGACGTCGCGGGCGCGGTAGCGGGCGGCGAAGGTCATGGCCATGAGCTGGCTCTTGTCGCCGAGCTCGGCGACGAAGATCACCGCGGTGCTCAGGAGGAAGGCGTACATGAGGGGGTCCTCTCAGGCCTGCCGGACCCGCGTCGTGGACGGACCTCGGCCAGGCACGTCCGTCGACGGGGTGCTGGTCGAAAGTCTCGTCCGCCACACGGTCGTGGCCTGCCGAGCCGGGCCCGAGGGCCAATGTGTCGACTCGACTGTTGGGGACTACTCCCTTTCAGCGTCCAGGGTAGCCCGCCCCGACCGGCTCACCCAACACGAGAGGGCGCCACGATCGGCGTGTCCTCGCCGATCGTGGCGCCCCCTGGGCGGGTCTGGGAGACCCTCAGGCGTTGATCTGGTCGCTGTCGAGGTGGCGGACCCGGTTGACCCAGAGCACGCGCCACTCGCCGTCCTCGTGCCGCAGCGCGGTCACCGAGGAGTTGGACAGCTCGAACCTGCGGCCGGCCTCGCCGATGCCGGCCGCGGCACCGATCAGGAGCTGGCCGAAGTGCTGGTGGGTGAGGATGCCGATCGTGGCGCGGTCCCCGTGGTGGGACGCCAGGTCGGCCAGCACGGTGGCCGCTCGGCGCTGCGCCTCGGCGTGCTCCTCCTCGAAGCCGCCGTCCCACTCCGAGCCCTGCTCGACGTCGTCCGGCAGCGTGAGGGACGGGGCGATGTCGTGCATCTCCTGCGTGCTGAGGCCGGGGTAGGGGCGACGCACGTTGGTGGCCGGGTGCGCGGCGTAGAGGCCACCCACCTCGCCCAGGTCGGTGCGGCCGATCGGCTCCACCCCGAGGGCGTCGGCGAGCGGCGCGACGGTCTGCAGGCACCGGTGCGTGAGGGCGGTGTAGAGGACCTCCACGTCGAGGTGGCTGCGGTCCTGGGACACCGCCTCGGCGAGGCGCCTGGCCTGCTCGTGGCCGAGCTCGGACAGCTCGGAGTCGGGGGTGCGACCTGCGCGGCTGCCGGTCTCGGCATACAGCTTGTTGTTCTCGGACTGACCGTGGCGGATGACGAAGAGGTCCATGTCGCAGAGTCTGTCATCCGCCACGGTCGGCGCCCAGCCCGGGGTCGGGCGACGCGCCCGCTGCGGCGTTCAGGCGGTGACGACCTTGGCCGCCAGCTGCTGCGGGAGCGGGTCGTAGCGCAGCCGGTCGCGGCGGAAGGTGCCCGTCCCGTGCGCGACGGACCGCAGGTCGATGGCGTAGCGCGTCAGCTCGAGGGCCGGCACCTCGGCGTGCACGACGGTGCGTCCCTCGTCGCCGGGCTCGGTGCCGACGACCCGCCCGCGACGCGTGGACAGGTCGCTCATGACGGGCCCGACGTAGTCGTCCGCCACGTCGACGTCGACGGAGTCCACCGGCTCGAGCAGCGTGACCGTGGCCGAGCTCGTGGCCTCCTTGAGCGCCAGCGCCCCGGCGGTCTGGAAGGCCATGTCCGAGGAGTCCACCGAGTGCGCCTTGCCGTCGGTGAGGGTCACCCGGATGTCGACCATCGGGTATCCCGCCAGGGTGCCCTTGGCCATCTGCGCCCGGACGCCCTTCTCGACCGAGGGGATGAACTGCCGGGGCACCGACCCACCCACCACCTTGTCGACGAACTCGAAGCCCGCGCCGCGCTCGAGCGGCTCGATCTCGACGTGGCAGACGGCGAACTGGCCGTGCCCGCCGGACTGCTTGACGTGCCGGCCCTGGGCCCGGGCCGGGGCGACGAACGTCTCGCGCAGCGCCACCCGCAGCGGCTCCGCCTCGACGCTGACCTGGTAGCGCTCCTGGAGCCGGCCGAGCAGCACGTCCACGTGCGCCTGCCCCATCGTCCACAGCACCGTCTGGTGGGTCTCGGCGTCGTGGTCCAGACGCATCGTCACGTCCTCGGCGACGACGCGCTGCAGGGCGCTGGCGAGCTTGTCCTCGTCGGCCTTGGAGACCGGGTGGATCGCCACCGGCAGCAGCGGGTCGGGCAGCAGCCACGGCTCGACGACGCAGGGGGAGTCCTTGGCCGAGAGCGTGTCCCCGGTCTCGGCGTGGGCCAGCCTGGCCACGATCGCGAGGTCGCCGGCCACGGCGAACCCGGACGACTTGGGCGCGTGCTCGGTGCCGCCGAGCGGCGTCGCCAGCTGGCCGACGCGCTCGTCGGAGTCGTGGTCCGGGTGGCCCTCGACCTCCTTGCCGACGAAGGCCGACAGGTGGCCCGCCACGTGCACCACGTCCTCGGCGCGCAGGGTGCCGTTGAACACGCGGACGAGCGACACGCGTCCGACATAGGGGTCCGTCGAGGTCTTGACGACCTCGGCCACCAGCGGCCCGTCCGGGTCCCCGACGAGGGGCTCGATCGGCTCGCCGTCCAGCGAGGTCACCATCGGCAGCGGGTGCCGCGTGGGGTCCGGGAAGGCGTCGGTGAAGATCTCCAGCAGCTCCGGCACCCCCGCGCCCGTCAGCGCGCTGATCGGGATGGCGGGGAAGAACGTGCCCGCGGCCACCGCCGTCATCAGGTCCGCCCGGATCGTGTCGAAGGAGACGTCCTCGCCCTCGAGGTAGCGGTCCAGCAGGGTGTCGTCGTCGGACTCGGTGATGATCGCCTCGACCAGGTCGCCGCGGACCTCGTCGATGACCTCGCGCTGCTCGGCCGTCGCGTCGCTGATGCGGACGTCGCCGCCGGAGGAGTCGTAGTGGCGGCGGCTGAGCAGGGCCAGCGTCCCGGTGATCGTGCCGTCGTCGGCCTGGACGGGCAGGTAGAGCGGCTGCGCGTCGCCGAAGACCCGCCGGCACGAGTCCACGGTGTCCTCGAAGGACCCGCGCCCTGCCTCGAGCTTGGTCACGACGATGGCGCGCGGCATACCGACCGCCTCGCACTCGTGCCACAGCATCCCGGTGGCCGCGTCGACCCCGTCCACCGCGGAGACGACGAACAGCGCCGCGTCGGCCGCGCGCAGCCCGGCCCGCAGGTCACCGACGAAGTCTGGGTAGCCCGGCGTGTCGAGCAGGTTGATGGTCGTCCCGCCGACGTCGAAGGAGGCCGCGTCCAGCCCGACCGAGCGGGTGTCCTCGCCCTTGGTGGCCTCCTTGGCGCGCCGCCCCGGCACGCGGGCCGCTATCAGGTGGTCGAACAACGTGCTCTTTCCCGATCCGGACGGCCCCACGAGGACGACATTCATGATGTCCTCGGGGCGGACTGGGGCGGGGGAGCCGGCGGCTCCTTGACCCTGGCTGTTGTTAGCGGCCATGTCATCTCACCTGACTTCGTCGTTGGCGGATCGTCCGCCCTGCCGTGCAGGGCGGGTGAGTCCATACTCAACTCCCGGCGAGCGGTGCCGACAAGCGGGGTCCCCCTATGGCTAGGGTGGGGGCACCATGCTGAACCGATTTCGTGCTCTGGCCACCCGGATCTTCACGCCCGTCGCCAAGGTCCTGCTGCGCCTCGGCGTCTCGCCCGACGCCGTGACCATCGTCGGCACCCTCGGGGTGGCGGCCAGCGCGCTGTGGTTCTTCCCCCGCGGCGAGTTCCTCGTGGGCACGCTCCTGATCGCGGTGTTCGTCTTCTCCGACACGATCGACGGCGTCATGGCGAGGCACAGCGGCCGCACCTCCAGCTTCGGCGCCTTCCTCGACTCGAGCCTGGACCGGATCGGCGACGCCTCGATCTTCGGCGGGCTCGTCCTCTACTACGCGTGGCGGGGCGATCGCGTGCTCACCTGCGTCGCGCTCGCGGTGCTGGTGCTCGGCATGCTCGTGTCCTACGTTCGCGCCCGGGCCGAGGGGCTCGGCATGACGGCGAGCGTCGGGGTGGCCGAGCGCGCCGACCGGCTCGTGCTGATCCTGGTGGCCACCTTCGTGACCGGCATCGGCCTGTGGGAGCCCATGGTGGCGCTGGCCCTGTGGGTCCTCGCCGTGCTGTCGGCGATCACCGTGCTCCAGCGGATCCTGGTCGTGCGCACGCAGGCCCTCTCCCGAGGCTGAGGCCGTATGCCGAACCGCCTCGCCGACCGGGCCACCGTCTGGGCGTTCCGCGCCGGCTGGCGCGTCGTCCGCCTGCTGCCCGCGCGCGTCGCCTACGCCGCCTTCGACCGCGCGGCCGACGTCACCCACCGCCGCGACGGGCGCTCGGTGCAGCGGCTGCGCTCCAACTACGCCCGGGTGCGGCCCGAGCTGTCGCCCGCCGAGCTCGAGGCGGTCGTGCGCGAGGGGATGCGGTCCTACCTGCGCTACTGGTGCGACGCGTTCCGGCTGCCCGACCTCACCCAGGAGGTGCTGCACGAGACGGTGCGCGTCGTCGGCGACCAGGGCGTGCGCGACTCGCTGCGCGAGGGCCGCGGGGCCGTGATGTTCCTCGGCCACCTCGGCAACTGGGACCTCGCCGGCGCCTGGTCCACGCACGAGCTGGCGCCGGTCACGACCGTGGCCGAGCGGCTGCGCCCCGAGGAGGTCTACGAGGCCTTCGTCGCCTTCCGCGAGCGGCTCGGCATGCGGATCCTGCCGCTGACCGGCGGTCCGCCGGCGATGCCGGAGCTGGTCCGCGCCCTGCGGGCCGGCGGCTTCGTGCCGCTCCTCGCCGACCGCGACCTGACCGACCAGGGCGTCACCGTGACCTTCTGCGGCCGCGAGGCCCGGATGGCGCCCGGCCCGGCCGCCCTCGCCGTCGCGACCGGGGCGCCCCTGCACCCCGTGTCCGTGCACTACGAGCGGCGGCACGGTCCCGGCGGGACCGGCAGCGGCTACGACGTCGTCGTGACCTTCCACGAGCAGGTGCCCGTGCCCGAGACGGGTCGCACGAGGGACAAGGCCGCGGCCATGACCCAGAGCTGTGCGGCGGCGCTCGAGGCGGCGGTCGTCCGGCATACGGCCGACTGGCACATGATGCAGCGGGTCTTTGCCGAGGACGTCCGGTGACCCCGCTGCGCATCGGGATCGTCTGCCCGTACTCCTTAGACGTCGCCGGGGGGGTGCAGTTCCACGTGCGCGACCTCGCCGAGTGGCTGCTGCGCGCGGGCCACGAGGTGTCGGTGCTGGCGCCGGCCGACGAGGACACCGCGCTGCCGCCGTACGTCGTGAGCGCCGGGCGGGCCGTCCCCGTGAAGTACAACGGCTCCGTGGCGCGGCTCAACTTCGGACCGGTCACGGCGTCGCGGGTGGCGCGCTGGCTCGAGGACGGCGCCTTCGACGTCGTGCACATCCACGAGCCGATCACCCCGTCGATCGGCACCCTCGCCCTCTGGCAGGCGGAGTGCCCGATCGTCGCGACCTTCCACTCCTCCCAGGTGCGCTCGCGGGCGATGCAGACGGTCTACCCCGCCTTCCGCCCGTCGCTGGAGAAGATCCTGGGCCGCGTCGCCGTCTCCGAGGACGCCCGCCGCACGGTGACCACGCACTACGGCGGCGACGCGGTCGTCATCCCCAACGGCGTCTACGTCGACCGGTTCGCCGCCGCGCCCGTCCGCCCCGAGTGGCAGGGCACGCCGGAGCGGCCGACCATCGCCTTCCTCGGCCGGCTGCAGGAGCCGCGCAAGGGGCTGCCCCTGCTGCTGGAGGCGCTGCCCGCGATCACCCGCGAGGTGCCCGGGGTCCGGCTGCTCGTCGCCGGCCCGGGCGACCAGGACGCCGTGCGCGCCGCGGTGCCCGACGGGTGCCACGTCGAGCTGCTCGGGGCCGTCTCCGACGAGGACAAGGCGTCGCTGTTCCGCTCGGCCGACGTCTACGTCGCGCCCAACACCGGTGGCGAGAGCTTCGGCATCATCCTGGTGGAGGCCATGGGGGCGGGGGCGCCCGTGCTGGCGTCCGACCTCCCGGCGTTCGTGCGCGTGCTGGACGGGGGGCGTGCCGGCGCGACCTTCGCCAACGAGTCGAGCGCGGCGCTGGCCGAGCGTGCGGTGGCGCTGCTCGCCGACCCCGACCGGCGCGCCGAGCTGTCCCGCGTGGGGCAGGAGCGCGCCTGGCAGTTCGACTGGTCCGTGGTGGCCGAGCAGGTGCTCGCGGTCTACGAGACCGTCCTGCTCGGGGCGCCCGAGAAGCAGCGAGGGGCCGTCTCCCGCCGCCTCGAGGGCATGGGACGCAGCCTCACCCAGGGGATCGGCGACGCCCTCGGCCGGGGCGCGCGACGCTGATGCACGTCCCCGACATCCCGCTCACCGTCGTCCTCGTCGGCCTGGTCCTCCTGCTGCTCGCGTGGCGGCTGACCTACACCGCCGCCCGCCTGGACCGGCTGCACGCCCGCGTCGAGGGCGCGCTCGTCGCCGTCGACGCCCAGCTGGTGCGACGCGCCGAGGCCGTGCAGGAGCTGGCGGGGTCGGGTCTGCTGGACCCGGCGACCTCGCTGTTCCTCGCCGCGGCGGCGGCCGAGACGCTGGAGCTCGAGGACGAGCCGGTCGAGGCGCGGATCGAGGCCGAGACCGACCTGACCCAGGCGCTCGACCTCGCCCTGCCGCCCGAGACGGTCGACGCGCTGCGGCGCGACGGCGACCACGGCGGCCGCGTCCTGCTGCAGCGGCTGCGCAGCTCCTGCACCCGCGTCCAGCTCGCCCGGCGCTTCCACAACGACGCCGTCGTCGACGTGCAGCGGGTGCGGCGCAAGCGCCTCGTCCGCACCTTCCGCCTGGCCGGGCACGCCGAGCTGCCGCACACGGTGGAGTTCGACGACCGCCTGCCCTCCGCCCTCGAGTGATCCGGGCGATGCGGGCGCGTCGCGCGGATGGACCTACGATGACGCCGACACCGAAGTCGACACAGCAGTCCTCGAGCTAAGGCAGCGCCAACGCGATGAGCATCACCGAGTCCAGCCCCGCGACCACCCCTTCCGTCCCCAGCGCCGGCACCGGCACCGGCACCACCCGCGTCAAGCGCGGCATGGCCGAGATGCTCAAGGGCGGCGTGATCATGGACGTGGTCACGCCGGAGCAGGCCAAGATCGCCGAGGACGCCGGCGCCGTCGCCGTCATGGCCCTCGAGCGGGTCCCCGCGGACATCCGCGCCCAGGGTGGCGTGTCCCGCATGAGCGACCCCGACATGATCGACGGCATCATCGAGGCCGTCTCCATCCCGGTCATGGCCAAGGCCCGGATCGGCCACTTCGTCGAGGCCCAGGTGCTGCAGGCCCTCGGCGTGGACTACGTCGACGAGTCCGAGGTGCTCACCCCCGCGGACTACAGCAACCACATCGACAAGTGGGCGTTCACCGTGCCGTTCGTCTGCGGCGCGACCAACCTCGGCGAGGCCCTGCGCCGCATCACCGAGGGTGCGGCCATGATCCGCTCCAAGGGCGAGGCCGGCACCGGCGACGTCTCCAACGCCACCACCCACATGCGCAAGATCCGCGGCGAGATCAGCCGCCTGCAGACGATGGCGGCCGACGAGCTCTACGTCGCCGCCAAGGAGCTGCAGGCGCCGTTCGAGCTCGTGCGCGAGGTCGCCCAGAGCGGCAAGCTGCCCGTCGTGCTCTTCACCGCCGGCGGCATCGCCACCCCCGCCGACGCCGCCATGATGATGCAGCTCGGCGCCGAGGGCGTCTTCGTCGGCTCCGGCATCTTCAAGTCCGGCAACCCGGCCCAGCGCGCGGAGGCCATCGTCAAGGCCACCACCTTCTACGACGACCCCGACACCCTCGCCAAGGTCTCGCGCGGACTCGGCGAGGCCATGGTCGGCATCAACGTCGACGAGATCCCGCAGCCGCACCGTCTGGCCGAGCGCGGCTGGTGAGCTGAGCGTCGTCACCCCCGCTCGGCGCACGCGGGCGGGGGTGGCACGTCAGCGCTCGGAGCGTGGAGCCTGCTCACGGCGAGCGCCGCGGCCACGAGCAGCGCGAGCGATCCCAGCCACAGGACGGGCTCGCCCAGGCGTGACAGCACCCACGTGCCGAGCGCCGGGCCCACCGCCATCCCGACCGAGAAGGTCAGGGAGAAGGACGCCAGGTAGCCCGAGCGCTGGTGCGGGGGCGCCAGCGCCGCGAACATCGCGCCGATCACCGCGGCGGCGCCCACCTCGCCCACGCTCCACACGATCACCGCGACCAGGTGGGTCGCGACGGACCCGGCCACGACGGTGAGCCCGAAACCAGCCCCCACGACGACCAGGGCCGTGGCATAGACGAGCTCGGGTCGCCACCGCTCGATCCGACCCGCCGCGAACGGCTGCAGCAGCACGATCACCACCCCGTTGACCGCCACGATCGCGCCGTAGGCCGCCGCCGACAGGCCGTCGCGCCCCATGACGAGCGGCAGCGTCGAGTAGGCCTGCTGGTAGACCGTCGCGTAGGCCGTGGCGGCGAGCACGAGGGTCACGGCGCGCGGGTCGCGGACCATCGAGGCCACCACCCCGCGCGTGGCGGGTCCGTAGGGGCGGCGGGCGCGCGGCATACGAGGCACGAGCACCACCACGAGCAGGGCGGACAGCAGCGTGGCCGCCGCGTCCACGACGAACAGCCAGCCGTAGCCGAACCGGCTGAGGACCCCGGCCGTGAGCGTCGCGACCGAGAAGCCCAGGTTGAGCGCCCAGAAGACGAGGGAGTAGGCGCGGACGCGCTGCTCGGGCGCGACGACGTCCGCGACGAGGGCGTTCTGCGCCGGGCGGGCCAGGTCCGAGCACAGCCCGACGGCCAGGGCGCCCGCCACGACCAGAGGGGTGGTCGGCGCGGCCGCCAGCCCGAGGAGCGCTAGCGCCGCGAGCGACTGGCCGAGGACGATCGCCGACCGCCGCTCCAGCCGGTCGCCCAGCCACCCGCCGACCAGGCTCGACACGATCGCGCCCACGCCGAGGAAGGCCGCGACCAGTCCGGCCTGCGCGAGCGAGAGCCCCTTCTCGCGGACGAGGAAGAGGACCAGGAAGGGCTGGACGAAGGTCGCCAGGCGGTTGACGAGGACGGCGGTCCAGATCGCCCAGTAGGTGCGCGGCAGGCCGAACGGCCCGTCGGTGCGCAGGCGGCTGCTGCTGCCCGTCGAGGGGATCGTGTCGCGGGTGGTCATGGGTCGAGCGTGGGCCCGCAGGACCTGGTCGGGCCAGGATTCGGTGGTGGCCACATCGTCGGGGGCTAGCCTGGCCGTATGACGAGCCCCACGGCCACCCGCGCCACCCGGTCGCGCAGCGAGAACCCCACCGGCGTGCGCACGGTCGGGCCGGCCGAGCTCGGGCGGCTGGGCTTCGCGGTGTCGCCGGTGTGGGAGGCGGTGGCGTCGCTGAAGGTGCTCCAGGGCCAGGGCAGCACCCTCCACGACCCCTGGGCGCAGGTCGCCCGTGACCGGGTGCTGGACGCAGGCCTCGACCTCGGCCTGCTCCTGGCGCTGGTGCCCGGTGCCGGGCACCTCGCGGACTTCGTCACGCCGACCCCGCACGGGCGCGAGGGCTCGATGACGGAGGCGCTGACCGACGTCCGCGAGGCCGCGACGGAGGTCGTCGAGCAGGACCTGCGGATCCTGCTCTCCGAGAGCCCCACCCCCTCGTCTCGCGAGGCCCTGGTCGCGGGGCTGCGGGACCCGGCCTCCGTGCGCGGTCGCGCGGCGGACGACCTCGAGGCGTACTTCGAGGTGGCGGTAGCCCCGGTCTGGGAGCGGCTCCGCGGCCTGGGGGAGTCCGACATCGCCTGGCGCCTCGAGCAGATCGCGAGCGGAGGCCTGCACCAGGTGCTCGGGACGCTGCACCCCCGACTGCGCATGGAGGGGGAGCAGCTGGTCGTCGAACGTGCCTGCCAGCCCGGGCCGACCACGTCCGGCGGCGGGCTCGTGCTCGTGCCGTGCGCGTTCGCCTTCCCCGGGCTGCTGTTCCTCGACATGCCGGGGCACTCCCCGACGGCGAGCTACGGACCGCGCGGGGTCGGCACCCTGTGGCGCGAGGCGCCCGACGCGACGGGCACCGCGCTCGCGGACCTCGTCGGTCGCACGCGCGCCGGCGCGGTGGTGCTCCTCGACCTGCCGATGACGACGTCGCAGCTGGCGTGCCACCTCGACGTCACCCCGCCCACCATGAGCCAGCACCTGCAGGTCATGGCCCGGGCGGGGCTCGTGGCGGCTCGTCGACGGGGCCGCGAGGTGCTCTACGCCCGCACCCAGCTCGGCGACCTGCTCGTGGCGAGCACCCACCCGCGCGGCCCGTCGGTCGGTGCGGACCGGTAGCGCGAGCGGGCGGTTCAGCGGCATACGGCCCGAGCACTATCGTGAGGCGGGTGACAGCCCCCACCCGCATCGGAGTCCTCGCCGTCCAGGGCGACGTGCGCGAGCACGTCCACGCGCTGGAGTGCCTGCGCGTCCAGGCCATCACCGTCCGCCGGCCGCACGAGCTCGACGAGCTGGACGGGATCGTCATACCCGGTGGTGAGTCCACGGTGATGGACAAGCTGGTGCGAGCGTTCGGGCTGCAGGGTCCGCTGCGGGACCGGATCACCGCCGGTATGCCGGCCTACGGGTCCTGCGCGGGCATGATCATGCTCGCCGACCGCGTGACCGACGCGACGGCCGACCAGCAGACCCTGGGCGGGATGGACATCACGGTGCGGCGCAACGCGTTCGGTCGCCAGGTGGACTCGTTCGAGGCCGACCTGTCGGTGCCGGCGATCCGCGACGGGGTGGCCGAGCCGCTGCGCGCGGTGTTCATCCGGGCCCCGTGGGTGGAGGACGTCGGCGCGGACGTCGAGGTGCTGGCCAGGGTGCCGGAGTCCGCCGAGGGGGCGGCGGCGGGCAAGGTCGTGATGGCGCGGCAGGGCTCCCTGCTGGTCACGAGCTTCCACCCCGAGGTCACCGGGGACCTGCGGGTGCACGAGTACTTCGTGGACCTCGTGCGTGGCGCGTAGACTGGGCCAGTTGCCACGCCGGACATCACGAGGAGCTTACGTATGAGCGGCCACTCCAAATGGGCCACCACCAAGCACAAGAAGGCGGCGATCGACGCCAAGCGCGGCAAGCTGTTCGCCAAGCTGATCAAGAACATCGAGGTCGCCTGCAGGCAGGGCGGCGCCGACCCGGCCGGCAACCCCACGCTGTACGACGCGGTCCAGAAGGCCAAGAAGAACTCCGTCCCCAACGACAACATCGACCGTGCGCTGAAGCGCGGCTCCGGTGCTGACTCCGGCGGCGCGGACTGGCAGACGATCATGTACGAGGGCTACGCCCCCAACGGTGTCGCCGTGCTGATCGAGTGCCTCACCGACAACCGCAACCGCGCCGCCACCGAGGTGCGCGTGGCGCTGACCCGCAACGGCGGCAACCTCGCCGACCCGGGCTCGGTCGCCTACAACTTCTCGCGCAAGGGCGTCGTGACGCTCACCAAGCAGCAGAAGGACCGCGAGCTGACCGAGGACGACCTCCTGGAGATCGTCCTCGACGCCGGCGCGGAGGAGGTCAACGACGACGACGAGACCTTCGAGATCATCTCGGAGGCAGGCGACTTCGTGGCCGTGCGCACCGCGATCCAGCAGGCGGGCCTGGACTACGAATCGGCCGAAGCGAGCTTCGTGCCCAACCTCAAGGTCGAGCTGGACGCCGACGGCGCCCGCAAGATGCTCAAGGTCGTCGACGCGCTCGAGGACAGCGACGACGTGCAGAACGTCTGGACGAACGGGGACGTGAGCGACGAGGTCGCAGCCGAGCTTGATTCAGAGGACTGACGACGGCGCGAGGACACGAGCGAGCGGGGCTGGGGACGACGAGGTCGTGCCCGGCCCCGCTCGCGTTCGTCTGGAGCGTTCCCGTCAGGGGTTGTGGTGGCGGTCTCGCCGTGCGGCGTCGGTCTGGGGCTGCAGCGCGAGACGGGGGATGGTGGGCGACACGGGGGGTGGTGGGCGAGACGGGGGATGGTCGTGGAGCGCGCGGAGGCGCTCTGGCGAACGTGTGTTCGGTCTGTCGGTGTGTCCCGCGTAGCCTGACGGTGCGCACGGTGGAGACTGTCGGTGCGCAACGTGGACACTGTCGCGCGACACGTCCGGCGAGAGGGAAACGACATGCGGGTGCTCGGCGTCGACCCCGGTCTCACCCGCTGCGGTGTCGGCGTGGTGGAGGGAGTCCCCGGCCGTCCCCTGCGGCTGGTGGCGGTCGGCGTGATCCGCACCCCGAGCAGCGAGCCGCTGCACCAACGACTGCTGACCATCCAGACCGAGCTGGAGGACTGGCTGCACCACCACGACCCGGACGCGATCGCGGTGGAGCGCATGTTCGCCCGTGGGGACGTGTCCACGATCATGGGGACGGCCCAGGCGAGCGCGATCCCGATGCTCGCGGCCGCCCGCCGCGGGCTGCCGCTGGCCCTGCACACGCCGTCCGAGGTCAAGGCCGCGGTGACGGGCAACGGGCGGGCGGACAAGGCCCAGGTCACGAGCATGGTCATGCGGGTCCTGGGCCTGGACGAGCGGCCCACCCCCGCGGACGCCGCGGACGCCCTGGCCCTCGCCATCTGCCACGTATGGCGGGGCGGGGCGGCGTCACGGCTCGCCGGCGCCGTGACCGACAACCGCACGGCCGAGGCGCTCGATGCCGCGCGGCGCCGGCAGCAGGCCGCCCCCAACCGTTGGCAGCAGGCCGTGGCGGAGCATCGTGCGCAGGGTGGCGGCTCGGCCCACCCCGCGGTGGCGGCGGCCCGTCGCCAGGCGGTGCGGCGCGGGACGTCGTCGTGAGGGCTACCCTCGGGGCGGCACCGACCCTCGCGGCCTTCGGGAGTGCGACGATGCCGACGACGCCTGGGTCTGCGGTGAGCCGGGATGCGGTGCTGCGGCATACGACGAAGACGACTGGACCACAGGAGAACTCATGATCGCGTCCGTCTCCGGCACGGTGCTGACCGCCCACCTCGACCACGTCGTGGTCGAGGTCGGGGGCGTCGGCATGCTGGTGCACACGACTCCCGCCACGGCCGCCGGGCTGCGCGTGGGGCAGCAGGCCCGCCTGTCGACGACCCTCGTGGTGCGGGAGGACTCGCTGACGTTGTACGGCTTCGGCGACGACGACGAGCGGGCGCTCTTCGAGCAGGTGCAGACCGTCAGCGGGGTGGGGCCGCGGCTGGCGCTCGCGATGCTGTCGGTGCACGCCCCCGACGTCACGCGCGCGGCCATCGGATCGGGTGACATCGCGACCCTGACCAAGGTGCCCGGCATCGGCAAGAAGGGCGCCGAGCGCATCGTGCTCGAGCTCCGCGACAAGGTCGGCGTCCTCCCGGGCGCCACGCCGGGCGCGGGTGCCGCGCCGGCCGCGGGCGGGACCCAGCCGCAGGTCGTCGAGGCGCTAGTCGGGCTCGGCTGGAGCGTCAAGCAGGCCGAGGACGCCGTCGGGCGGGTGGCGTCAGCCGGCGACGCGGGCAGCATGGCCTCGACCTCTGCGATGCTGCGCGCCGCCCTGCGCGAGCTGGGGCGCTGACCCGTGCCCGAGGTGTGGGAGCGAGGGGCGGACGACGAGTTCGCCGGTCGGGCCGACGACGGCAGCTATGACGCGACGGCGCGGGTCGTCGACGCCCGTGGGGTCGACGACGAGCAGCGGGTCGAGGCGGCGCTGCGGCCGAAGCGGCTGGTGGACTTCCCCGGGCAGCCCCGCGTGCGCGACCAGCTGTCCCTGGTCCTCGAGGCCGCGCGACGCCGGGACGCGGTGCCGGACCACATCCTGCTGTCGGGTCCGCCCGGGCTCGGCAAGACGACGCTGGCGATGATCGTCGCGGCCGAGCTGGAGCGGCCGATCCGCGTGACCAGCGGACCCGCCATCCAGCACGCCGGTGACCTCGCGGCGATCCTGTCCAGCCTGGCTGAGGGCGAGGTGCTCTTCCTCGACGAGATCCACCGCATGGCCCGCCCGGCGGAGGAGATGCTCTATCTCGCGATGGAGGACTTCCGGGTCGACGTCATCGTGGGCAAGGGGCCGGGCGCGACCGCGATCCCGCTCGAGCTGCCGCCGTTCACCGTCGTCGGGGCCACGACGCGCGCCGGACTGCTGCCGGCGCCGCTGCGCGACCGGTTCGGGTTCACCGGTCACCTCGACTTCTACTCCTCCGACGACCTCGCCGCGATCCTCGTGCGCTCGGCCCGGCTCCTCGGCGTCGAGGCGCTCGACGACGGCATCGCCGAGATCGCGGGACGGTCCCGCGGCACACCCCGCATCGCCAACCGGCTGCTGCGCCGCGTCCGCGACTGGTCGCAGGTGCATGGCCGCGGCGTGGTGGACCTGGAGGCCGCGCACGAGGCACTCGCCCTCTTCGACGTCGACGTGCGGGGGCTGGACCGGCTGGACCGCGGGGTGCTGGAGCTGCTGTGCACCCGCTTCGGCGGCGGCCCCGTGGGCCTGTCGACGCTCGCCGTCGCCGTGGGGGAGGAGCCGGACACGGTCGAGACCGTCGCTGAGCCCTATCTCGTGCGCGAGGGCTTCATGGTCCGCACGCCGCGCGGGCGAGCGGCCACGGCGCTGGCGTGGCAGCACCTCGGCCTCACCGCGCCGATGGACGCCCCCGGAGCCGGGGCTCCGCAGCTCCCCCTCGACGGGGAGGGCCGGTTCTCCTGAGCGCGTGGTGATTGGGTGGGGACAGACCCGACCCGTACACTGCCGAGAGGAATCCTCCTCGTTGCACCACGTGTCAAGGTCTTCACTCTGCGTCATCCCAGGGCCCGACGATCTTGGCAGACCATCCGATCGAGAGAACGTGTCGATGATCTCTGCCACCCCGTTCGTCGCCGCTGCGGCGCAGAACGACCAAGGGGCTCTGTCCTACCTCATCTTCCTGCTCCCCCTGCTCATGCTGGGGTGGCTCTGGTGGACCACGCGCCGACGCCAGCGCGAGGCCGCGTCCCGCGCCGGGTCGCTCCAGCCCGGGCAGCGGATCGTCACCGCCTCCGGCATCATCGGGACCCTCGTGTCCCGGGGTGGCGGCGTCGCGCAGGTCGAGGTGGCCCAGGGCGTGGTCATCACCATCGACGAGCGTGCCCTCATGGGTGAGGCTCCCGCCGCCGGCACCACGACGACCCTCTCCGAGGGCACCGACTGATGGCCCGCAACCCTCGCACCAGGGGAGCGCGCCGGACCCTGGTCTGGTTCGCCACGCTCCTGCTCGGCTTGGCCGCCCTGCTCGCCGGCGTCAACACCTGGGGCACCGCGCAGGCCACGCCCAAGCTCGGCCTCGACCTCGCCGGCGGCACCCAGGTGGTGCTCGCGCCGCAGGTCGAGGGTGGCAGGGCGATCGACGAGTCGACGATGAACCAGGCCGTCGACATCATGCAGAAGCGCGTGGACGGGTCCGGCGTCGCCGAGGCCGAGGTCTCCACGCAGGGTGGGCGCAACATCGTCGTGTCGCTGCCCAAGGGCACGCCGCAGGAGACCGTCGACTCGCTCAAGAAGTCCTCGATGATGCGCTTCCGGCCCGTCCTGGTGGAGGGCCCCGGCACGACCCAGCCCGCCCCGACGCCCACCGCCACGGGGACGGCCACCGGCACGGCCACCGCGCCTGCGACCGGGTCCGCCTCGGCCACGGCGAAGCCCAGCGCTCCCGCGAGCGCTCCGGCCACCTCGACCCCGAGCAGCCCCGCCACCGCGACGCCGAGCGGCGCCCCGGCCGTCGTGCCTCCCGCCGCCGCCCAGGCCGCGCCCGCCGTGACCGTCTCACCGTCGGCCCCGGCCGCCACGCCTGCGGCGCCGGCCGCGACGACGCCTGCTGCCACGCCGACGGCCCCCGCAGCCACCACGCCCGCAGCCACCACGCCTGCTGCTCCCGCGGCGACCCCGGCCCCGACGTCCAGCGGCACCGGCGGCAAGCCGGCCAACGCCAGCGACCCCGCCTGGGTGACCCCCGAGGTGCAGGCGCAGTACGAAGCGCTCAACTGCACCGATCCCAACCTCGACCTCAAGATCTCCGACGATGCCTCCAAGCCCCTGGTCACCTGCTCGGCCGACCGCGCCGCCAAGTACATCCTCGGCCCGGCCGAGCTGCAGGGCCAGGACATCGCGGACGCGACGTCCGGCCTGCAGCCCAACCAGGCCGGCGGCACGGGCACGGAGTACGGCGTCAACCTCACCCTGACCGGTGACGGCGGCAAGAAGTTCGCCGACCTGTCCAAGCGCCTGCTCAACCTCCCGCCGCCGCGCAACCAGTTCGCCTCGGTGCTCGACGGCGAGGTCATCGTCGCCCCCCGCATCACCGTGCCGATCCTCGACGGGCGCTCCAGCATCACCGGGTCGTTCAACGCCACGAGCTCCGAGGCACTGGCCCAGCAGCTGAAGTTCGGTGCCCTGCCGATGTCCTTCCGCGTCGAGACGCAGGACACCGTCAGCCCGACGCTCGGCGCCGACCAGCTCAGCAAGGGTCTGCTCGCGGGCGCCATCGGCTTCGTGCTGGTCATGATCTACGCGCTGATCCAGTACCGCGCTCTCGGCCTGGTGACCGTGGCCTCGCTGCTCGCGGCCGCCGCGCTGACCTACCTGTGCATCACGCTGCTCGGCTGGTCGCAGAACTTCCGGCTGTCCATGGCCGGCGTCACCGGCCTGATCCTGTCGATCGGTATGACGGCCGACTCGTTCATCGTCTACTTCGAACGCGTGCGGGACGAGATCCGTGAGGGTCGCTCGATCCCGGCGGCCGTCGAGGCGGGGTGGCAGCGGGCCAAGGGCACCGTGATCATCTCCGACGCCGTCAACCTGATCGCCGCCGTCGTGCTCTACCTGCTGGCCTCCAGCAACGTCCGCGGCTTCGCCTACACGCTCGGCCTGACCACGATCATCGACGTCATCATCGTCTTCTTCTTCACCCACCCGATGCTGGCGCTGCTGTCCCGCACCACGTTCTTCGGCCAGGGGCACAAGCTCTCGGGCTTCGACCCGGACGCCCTCGGTGCCAAGCCGGCGCGCTACGTCGGTCGCGGCCGGTTCCGCGACCCCGACGCCGAGCTCGAGGCGCTGGAGACCGAGCGCGCCGCCACCAAGCAGCGTGAGGGCAGCTACACCAAGGAAGGCGGGGCCGTGCTGTGAGCAAGGTCGCTGATTTCGGTAACGACCTCTACACCGGTCGCCGCGGGCTCGACTACGTCGGTCGCCGCAAGGTGTGGTTCCTGCTGTCCGGCCTGCTGCTGGCCGTCTGCATCGGCTCCCTGGCCTTCAGCGGCCTCAACCTCGGCCTGGAGTTCCGTGGCGGCTCGGAGTTCCGCGTCTCCGACATCCGCAACATCTCGGGCTTCGAGAACCGCGCCCAGGACACCGTGCAGGACGCGGCGTCCAAGGCGGGGGAGCAGGCCGGCAACGTCACGGTCACCAAGATCGGCGACAGCTCAATCCGCGTGCAGACCGAGAAGCTCGCCGACGCCCCGACCCAGGCCGTGAGCAACGCCCTGGGCCAGGAGTTCCAGGTGGGCAAGGACAAGGTGTCGAGCACCTTCGTCGGCCCGTCGTGGGGCCAGTCGGTGAGCCAGCAGGCCCTGCGCGCCCTGCTCATCTTCTTCGCGATCGTCGCCGTGGTCCTCGCGTTCTACTTCCGCACGTGGAAGATGGCGGCGGCCGCGCTCATCGCGATGCTGCACGACATGGTCATCACCGTCGGCCTCTACACCCTCCTGGGCTTCGAGATCACCCCGGCGACGACGATCGGCTTCCTCACCGTCCTCGCCTACTCGCTCTACGACACCGTCGTGGTCTTCGACAAGGTCAAGGAGAACGTCCGCGCGGCCGGTCACACGGGTCGCCAGACCTTCAGCCAGGCGGCCAACCTCGCCGTCAACCAGACCCTGGTGCGGTCGATCAACACCTCGATGATGTCGGTCATCCCCGTCACCGTCGTGCTCATCGTCGGTCTGCTGGTCATCGGTCCGGGCGTGCTGCTCGACCTGTCCCTGGTGCTGCTCGTCGGCATCCTGGTCGGCGCCTACTCCTCGGTCTTCATCGCGACCCCGGTGCTGGCCATGCTGCGCGAGCGGGAGCCGGGCATGAAGGAGCAGGCCAAGCGCGCCCACCGCTACCAGGAGGCGCGGGGCGGCGCCAACTTCTCCGGCACCCTGCTGTCCGACCTCGGCAAGCACGACACCCACAGCTCCATGCTGGACTCCGACCTGACGCCGGCGACCGGCCCCGACGACGTCGCCACGGGTGCGGCCGGTGGTGCTGCTGGTGGCGCGACCTCGGCCACCCGGGCCGGCACCGCGACCGCGACCCGCCGCCCGACCCACCCGGCCGCCGACGGGGGTCGCCGGCCCCTGCACCCGAGCGTCACGCAGGACGGTCCCCGCAACCAGCCGCGGCGTGCGCCGCGGTCCAAGCGATAGGCACCGGCCGTATGCCGACCAGCCCGCACCCCGACCCGGAGCAGCAGCGCGTGGCCGACCTGGTCGCGTCCCTGATGCGGGACATCCCCGACTTCCCGCAGCCCGGCGTGCTGTTCAAGGACTTCACGCCGCTGCTGGCCGACGGCGCCGCCCTGGTCCAGGTCGTCGACGACGTGGCGCGCCGCCATCGCGGTGACGTGGATGTCGTCGTGGGGATGGAGGCGCGGGGGTTCATCCTCGGCGCCGCCGTGGCCTACGTCCTGGGGGTCGGCTTCGTGCCCGTCCGCAAGGCGGGCAAACTGCCGGGCGCCACCGTCACCGAGGACTACACCCTCGAGTACGGCGCGGCGACCCTCGAGATGCACCAGGACGCCCTGCACGCGGGGCAGCGGGTGCTCGTCCTCGACGACGTCCTCGCCACCGGCGGCACGGCCGCGGCGACCTGCCGCCTGGTCGAGCAGTGCGGCGCGACCGTCGCCGCCTGCGAGTTCGTCCTGGAGATCGACGCCCTCGGCGGCCGGTCTCAGCTGGTGGATCGCGTGGTCTCCTCGCTCGTGCGGGGCTGAGCGCGGCCTAGGATGGCGGGATGACGGACCAGGACGCGCGGAGCCGGTCGGACCTGCCGGTGTCTCGCCCCGACGCCGAGGCCACGGCCCTGCGCACCGAGCCGGACCCCAACGTCTCGGAGCTGGGTCCCTCACCTGCGGGAGCGGCGGCCAGCGCCGCGGTGTCCGAGCCCACCGTGCCGCTGCCGAGCTCGGCACGGATGCGGGCGCGGTTCGCGCGCTTCGGCGGGCGGACGTCCGCCAACCCGGTCCTCGAGCCGATCCTGCGCTCTCTCAAGCTGACCCACCCCAAGGCCGACACCAGCGTCATCGAGCGCGCCTACGTCGTGGCCGAGCGCTGCCACCGGGGACAGCTCCGCAAGAGCGGCGACCCCTACATCACCCACCCCCTCGCCGTCTCCACGATCCTCGCGGACCTCGGCATGCCGCCCTCGACCATCGCGGCCTCGCTGCTGCACGACACCGTCGAGGACACCGACTACTCCCTCGACGAGCTGCGCCGCGAGTTCGGCGACGAGATCGCGCGCCTCGTGGACGGGGTCACCAAGCTCGACAAGGTCCACTACGGCGACGCCGCCCAGGCGGAGACCGTCCGCAAGATGGTGGTCGCGATGGCCCGCGACATACGGGTCCTCGTGATCAAGCTGGCCGACCGGCTGCACAACGCACGGACCTGGCGCTATGTCTCGGCGAGCTCCGCCCAGCGCAAGGCGCGCGAGACCCTCGAGATCTATGCCCCCCTCGCGCACCGGCTGGGCATGAACACCATCAAGTGGGAGCTCGAGGACCTGTCCTTCGCGACGCTCTACCCCAAGGTCTACGACGAGATCGAGAACCTCGTCGCGGGTCGCGCCCCCGCCCGCGAGGAGTACCTCGCCGGGGTGCGCGAGCTGGTGCTGCACGACCTGGCGCAGGCGCGGATCAAGGCGACGGTGACCGGTCGCCCCAAGCACTACTACTCCGTCTACCAGAAGATGATCGTGCGGGGGAAGGAGTTCGACGAGATCTTCGACCTCGTCGGGGTCCGGGTGCTCGTGGAGTCGGTCCGCGACTGCTACGCCGCGCTGGGCGCGATGCACGCGCGCTGGACGCCGGTGCCGGGGCGGTTCAAGGACTACATCGCGACGCCGAAGTTCAACATGTACCAGTCGCTGCACACGACCGTGATCGGCCCGCAGGGCAAGGCCGTCGAGCTGCAGATCCGCACGTACGCCATGCATCGTCGCGCCGAGTTCGGCGTCGCGGCGCACTGGAAGTACAAGGAGGAGTCGCTGGCGGCGGTCGGCGGCAAGGCCAGCTTCGGCGGCCCCGGCGGCAACGAGATGATGTGGCTGCGCGAGCTGGTCGACTGGCAGTCCGAGACCGAGGACTCCACCGACTTCCTCGACTCCCTGCGCTTCGAGATGCAGAACGCGGGCGTCTACGCCTACACGCCCCGCGGCGACCTGATCCAGCTGCCGGCCAAGGCGACGCCCGTCGACTTCGCGTACGGGGTGCACACCGAGGTCGGTCACACGTGCGTCGGCGCTCGCGTCAACGGGCGACTCGTGTCCCTGGAGTCCGAGCTCGAGAGCGGCGACGTCGTCGAGATCTTCACGTCCAAGTCGCCCACGGCCGGCCCCAGCCGCGACTGGCTCGACTTCGTCAAGAGCCCGCGCGCCCGCAACAAGATCCGCCAGTGGTTCACCAAGGAGCGCCGCGAGGAGGCCATCGACCACGGCAAGGACCTCATCGCGAAGCAGATGCGCAAGGAGGGCCTCCCGATGCATCGCCTGTTCCGCCAGGCGAACCTCGACACCGTCGCGAAGGACCTCGGGCACCCCGACATCGCGTCGCTGTACGCCGCGGTCGGCGAGAACAACGTCGGCGCGCAGAACGTGGTCGAACGGGTCATCGACCTCGCCGGCGGTCGCGAGGGCGCGGAGGAGGAGCTGGCCGAGGCCACCGCGATGCCGCCGTCGCGCATGCGACGCAGCCAGTCGGGCAGCCGCAGCGATGCTGGCGTCGAGGTCGTCGGCGTCTCGGGCGACGTCATGGTCAAGCTCGCACGGTGCTGCACGCCCGTGCCGGGCGACCCGATCAAGGGCTTCGTCACGCGCGGCTCCGGCATCTCGGTGCATCGCGCCGACTGCGCGAACTTCGCCGAGCTGGCCGACATGACCGAGCGTGTCGTCGAGGTGCGGTGGATCGCGAACGCGAAGACGACGTTCCTCGTGGCGATGCAGGTCGAGGCGCTGGACCGCCCCCACCTGCTGTCCGACATCACGAAGGTGATCTCCGACCAGCACGTCAACATCCTGTCGGCGACCCTCAGCACGGGCCGCGACCGCGTCGCGAAGAGCCGCTTCACGTTCGAGATGGCCGACGCCAAGCACCTCGGCTCGGTCCTCAAGGCCGTCGGCGGCGTCCAGGGCGTCTTCGACGCCTACCGCGTCACCCAGTGAGTCGAGCCTCCGGCCGGTAGCCGGCTCCGCCGGCCGAGATGTGTAGACCCGCGTACCTTTTCCGGGCAGAAAAGGTACGCGGGCCTACAGATCTCGCGCGCGGGACGCGCGGCCCCCGACGGAGGTCAGCTGAAGTCGGAGGCGGTCCGGCGGGCGATGTCGAGGAAGGCCTGACGGGACTCGAGGTTCTCGCGCAGGCTCTTGGCCTTCTTCTCGTCGCCGGCGGCCTCGGCCTTCGCCATCGCGTCCTCCTTCATGTCCGTCGCGATGACTGTGGCGCCGGTGAGGGCCGTGAGGATCTGGACGCCCAACTGGCCAAGCCCTCCCAGTCCGATGACCAGCGCGAAGCGTCCGCCGCCAGCCAGGTTGGGTAGCGCCAGCTTGATCGCGTGGTACGGGGTGAGGCCCGCATCCGACAGGGGAGCGGCGGCGATGGGGTCCGCGTCGCCCAGCGGCACGAGGTTCCGCGCGGGGACGGACACGTATTCCGCCATTCCGCCATCGCGGCCCAGGCCCACACCCATGTACGGGTTGGTCGCGGCGTTCTCGCAGTAGGTGTCCTGCCCGCGGGAACAGGCGCGGCAGTGCTGGCAGCCGATGGGGCCGTAGACCAGGTAGGCGTCGCCGTGGGTGAACCCGTCGACGCCCTCGCCGACCTCTTCCACCCAGCCGGAGTTCTCATGTCCGAGGATGAACGGCGGGTTCTGGGCGCCGGGTGCGCCCTCCTCGAAGGGGTCGTAGATGGCGACGTCGGGGGGGCAGGGGGCCGGGCCCGCCCCCCCCCCCACCACCCCCCCCCCCACCCCCCCCCCCCCTTCCCCCCCC
>NZ_DCYC01000067.1:10217-55955 GCF_002330965.1 Arsenicicoccus sp. UBA2120 | reverse complement strand
GCCCATCGGTGGATCGAGGTTAAGAGACTAGGGGGCGGGCGGTTCGGGTACTCGGCATGCGCGGATTCGCCTGTGGGAGCATCCTCCCGTCATCACGTGGCCCGGCGGGGCGTTCGCGTCCGGGCGGTTGCCGGCGGCCATCCGCTGGCCGACGAGGTGGCGGACGGCGCCGAGGCCGTCGGGGCGGTGCGACCCGTGGCGGGCGGCGCGCCCTACGGCTCGGACCTGCGCCTCTACGCCGCGGCCGGGGTGCCGACGCTCCAGTACGGCCCTGGCGACGTCCGGCTCGCGCACTCGCCGCGGGAGTCGGTCGACCTCGGCGAGCTCGTCAAGGTCACGCGTGCGCTCTGCGTCCTCGCCGTCCGCCGGCTCACCACCCCCGCCCCCTGACCCCCTGGACCGCGCTGAGACCGTCCGGATCCCGGGCGGGGTTCCGCCGGGGGCGCGCACCGCCTACCATCAGGCCGGTCAGCAGCGTCGCGACGAGAGGACCCGCCATGCCCCTGGAGAACCCGTTCTACACGCCCGAGATCCAGGGGCCTTACGAGCTGCGGTCGATCGGCCGCTTCGAGCTCGAGGAGGGCGGCGTCATCCCCGACCTCCAGCTGGCCGTCGCGACCTTCGGCGAGCTCAACGAGACGAGGGACAACGCGATCCTCGTGCCGACGTGGTTCTCCGGGACGCACGCGACGTGGTGGCAGGTGTACATCGGCGAGGGTCGCGCGCTCGACCCGACGAAGTGGTTCATCGCCGTCGTCAACCAGATCGGCAACGGCCTCTCGACCTCGCCCCACACGACCGATGACCCGTCCATCGCCATGTCGCGCTTCCCGCAGGTCCGCATCGGCGACGACGTCCGTGCACAGGAGCAGCTGATGCGCGAGCACTACGGTGTCGAGCGGTTCGCGCTCGTCGTCGGCGGCTCGATGGGCGCCCAGCAGACGTGGGAGTGGGCCGTCCGCTACCCCGACAAGGTGCTGCGGGCCGCGCCGATCGCCGGGACGGCGCAGAACACGCCGCACGACACGCTCTTCACGAAGACGCTCATGGACGCCATCACCTCCGACCCCGGCTGGGAGGGCGGCGAGTACGCCTCGCACGAGGATGTGCGCGACGGCCTGACCCGGCACGCCGACATCTGGGCGACGATGGGGCTGACGACAGACTTCTGGAAGACGGAGTTCTGGAGGGGCATCCCGCCGATCGCCGAGGGCCTGGAGTTCTCGACCTACGAGGAGTTCCAGCAGAACTTCGTGCGGGCCCTCTTCACGATGATGGACCCGAACGCGCTGCTGACGATGGCCTGGAAGTGGCAGCGCGGCGACGTCGCCCGCAACGCCGGCGGCGACCTCGCGGCCGCCCTCGCGCGCGTCACTGCCAAGGTCTTCGTCATGCCGATCGAGCAGGACATGTTCTTCCCGCCGCGCGACTGCGAGCCCGAGGCCGCGATGACGCCGGGCGCCGAGGTGCGGATGCTGCACAGCATCGCCGGCCACTACGGGCTCTTCGGCTTCGAGCAGTCCTACCTCGACGAGCTGGACGCGCACCTGCGCGAGCTCCTCGACACCCCCGTCTGACCCCGCCTCATCGCGACCGTGGGTGAGATCGCCGAGGACCACCGGCTTTCACCCACGGTCGAGGGAGGGGCAGGGGTCGTCGGCCCTCCCGCCGACGACCCGGGGGGATGGGCGTGTGGGGGATGAGACCCGGGGATGACCTCGCGGACGGCGCGACACTGGCTGGCCCCCCGGGGCAGGACCTGCCTCGACTGCGGCGATCGCCCGTCGCACCGTGTCGGGGTCCTCACCGAGGGCCTCGGCGAGCCAGAGCAGCCCGGGGGCGCACTGGAACGGTTGTAGGCCAGGCGCGGGTCCGTCGAACCCTGCTTGCGCCCGTAGGAGCCGACGCTCGCACCCAGCCCGGCGTCGAGCCGGGCCCCCGAGCCATGCACGAGGTGGTAGGCGGCGTGAGGGACGGCGAAGACCAGAACGGAGCCGAGCCCCAGCGCGGCCAGGTCGCGGCTGCGGCGCCATACCGCCGCTGACAGGATCGGGACCGGGGGCGGGAGGCGGCAGAGCGCCATACGCTGCAGGCATGAGCGACGAGTCCCTCCACCGCATCCTGGAGCTCCCGGACCGCACCGGGGTCCTGACCACGATCAAGCGCGACGGCCGGCCGCAGATGTCGGTCGTGAGGCATCACTACGACCCGGCCACGCGCACGCTGTCCGTCTCGGTCACCGACGACCGCGCCAAGACCCGCAACCTGCGGCGGGACCCGCGAGCCAGCTACCTCGTGGCCGGCAACAGCCAGTGGGAGTATGTCGTCGCCGAGGGCACCGCCCGGGTGGGCGAGGTGGCGATCGATCCGCACGATGCGGCGGCGGACGAGCTGGTCGAGCTCTACCGCCAGCTGAGCGGCGAGCACCCGGACTGGGAGGAGTACCGCGCGGCGATGATCGAGCAGCGGCGCCTCGTGCTGCGCATCGTGGTGGACCGCGTCTATGGCATGGCGCCGTGACGCGCGGGCGCCTCGCGGGACGTGGTGTCGGGGCCCGCGCTCAGGCGTCGCTCACTGCGTGCACTGCGGTGCTGCAGTGGTCGTGGGCATGGGTGACGCGGGCCGCTTCGTCGTGACCGCACTGATGTGAGGACGCAGGGCCTGCGCGATCGCCAGCTCGTCAGGATCCCCGTCGTGGCTCTGCTCGTGGGCCAGGGCCGCCCGAAGGATCGTCCCGGTCAGCAGGGCATCACCCGGGTCGAGCCCGCTGAGGCGGATTCGCGTCTTGAACGGGGCATCGATGGCCACGACCCCGTGGTTGGGGCAACCACCGAGGCACTGGACGAACCGGGCGCGGAGCGGCCTTCCGTCCACCTGCTCGGGCCCGTTCTGGGCCATCAGGGCGGCCTGCATGCGGGGGCCGAAGGAGCCTCGGTTGGGCCGGTCGTAGCGGGGACAGGTCCCGCAGATAAGAATCGTCATGATGGTGGGTGCGAAGGTGGGGCGGGCCAGCCGTACGTCGCGGCCGCCCGCCCCACCCGTCACGGTCGCTGCAGGACCGTCTCGGCTGCGGCGTCGTGGATGATGTCGGCGGCGTCGCTTGGTGCGGATGGACGGAATGCTTCGTCCTCAGGTTCCTTGTGGAAGCGGCCGTCCTTCATGACGAAGTCCATCTTGGAGGGGTCCTGGAGAATGGTGATGTCCTCGAGGGGGTCACCATCCACGACGATCAGGTCGGCGAGATAGCCCGGTTGCACCTTGCCCAGCTCATCGGGCTGCAGCATGATCTCGCCGCCCCACGCCGTCGCCGAGATGATCGCCTCCATCGGCGTGAAGTCGAGCAGCTCGACGAAGTGCTGCAGGTCCCTGGCATAGGTGCCGTGCGGGGTCCAGGCGAATCCGTAGTCTCCACCAGGCAGTATCTTGACGCCCCGGCGGTGCATCTCCTTCAGTCCCGAGATGGCCGCATCCAGCTCTCGCCTGTAACCGACGGCCTCGGCTGCCTCCTGGGGGAAGCCGAAGGCCTCCGCCTCGTAGAGGGTCGCAACGAGCCAGTTCAGTCCCGGCGCCACGAACACCCAGTCGCGGTTGGCCTCGAGCAGGTCGAGGCCCTCGGCGTCCGTGTAACTGGCGTGATAGATGATGTCGACCTTGTGCCGCAGGCACATCTTGACGCTCTCGGCGGAACGTGCGTGGGCGCATACCCGGCGCCCACGACGGTGCGCCTCGGTGACGGCTGCGGCGACCTCCTCGTCGGAGAAGTAGGTGTCCTCGGCGTGCTTGGACCCCGTGATCTCCTCCCCGGTCATCGAGAGCTTGATCTGGTCCACGCCGATGTCGACCAGCTCTCGCACAACTCGGCGCATGCCTTCGGGGCCATCGGCGAACTTGGTGATGCCCTTGACCAGAGCACCTCCGGTGACGGCGATCTCAGGTCCGTTGGCGAGATATCTCGGGCCGGGGAATCGACCGGCAGCGATGGCGTCGCGGCAGACGACGTCCAGACGGTCCTTGGCGGACGCGGCGCCCAAGCACATGGTGTAGCCCGAGTCGAGATAGGTCCGCGCAGACTCGAGGGCGAACAGGAGGTGCTCCTCCACCGGGAGCGTTCCGAGACCGTCCAGGTCTGCACTGTTGTTCCACGTGAAGTGCGTGTGGGCGTCGCACAGCCCGGACATCAGCGTGCGGCCGCGTCCGTTGACGGTGCGTGCGCCCTCAGGGGTCGCGTCGACGTGCCCGACCTGACGGATCCGTCCGTCCGTCACCAGGACGTCGCCCCGGTATGGCTGTGCACCAGTGGAATCGATGATGTTGACGTCCCGGAAGTGGACGGCGTTGCTGGTCGTACTCATGACTGCTCCTCGTTGAGCGTGCAGGTCGGGATGGTGGTAGGGCAAGACGTGTGGGGAGATCTCTCCACTTGACTCAGAGATGAGCGACGAGCTGCTCGGTGACCTCGGTAGCTGCCTCCAGGGCCGTCCAGTGACCCACGCCCGGGAGGATGACCACCGAGGCGTTGTCGCGAGCCTCGGCGAGGCGCTGGCTGGCCGCCGGCGGTCCCACCTTGTCCTCGTCACCGGTGATGAGGAGCAGGGGGAGGTCAGCAGGCAGGGCGCCAGGCTCGGTCGCATTGGCGAGCGCCTCACAGTTGCGGGCATAGCCCTCAGGGTCTTGGCGCATGATCAGCTCGCGTACGAAGGCGGCTACCTCGGGCTTGGACTCGCGCGTCTGCGCGGACAGGGCGTTGGCCACGACGCCCGGCGCGACGGCCGCCGTGCCCTGGTCGCGCAGCAAGGCTGCGCGATCCCGCTGTGCCTGTCGAGCGGCCTGGGCAGGCACGTCGACGGCGCCGAGGAGGACCACCTTGCGGACGAGGTCTGGGTGACGGGACGCGAAGGATCGCACGACCAGGGTGCCCATGGAGTGGCCGACCACGTCAGCCGGCCCGCAGTCGAGCTCCCCGAGCACGGCTGCAAGGTCGTCGGCGTGGGATTCGATGCTGATGTCGGCCGCGAGCTCTGACCGACCGGCGCCGGCGCTGTCGACACGGATGACCGTGTGGTTGTCCTGCAGCGCGTCGGCCTGCACCTGGTAGAAGTTCGAGGTGCCACCCAGACCATGGACCATGAGAACGGCCGGTCCGCTGCCGCTGATCTCGACAGCCAGTTCGTGTCCGTTGATGTTCATTGTGTTCCAGCTCCTTCGGGTTGGGGCATGTCTGAGGGCTCAGGCCACGCTGTTGCGCTGGGAGCCAAGCCCGGTGATGGAGACCTCGACGACGTCGCCGCTGGTCATGAACTTCGGTGGCTCGAAACCGATCCCGACCCCGGCCGGCGTGCCGGTGGCGATGATGTCTCCCGGTTGCAGGGTGATGCCGGCCGAGATCGTCTCGATGAGGGTGGGGATGTCGAAGATGAGGTCAGCCACGGTGGCGGACTGCCGCATCTCACCATTGACGAAGCTCTCCACGCGGAGGGTGGTCGGGTCCGGGATCTCGTCTGCGGTCACCGCCAGCGGGCCCATGGGGCAGTGGGTGTCAAGGGACTTCCCGATCAACCACTGCTTGTGCTTGCGCTGCAGGTCGCGGGCGGTGAAGTCGTCGATGATCGTGTAACCCCACACGTGCTCGGCTGCTTGCTCCCGCGAGATGCCGCGTCCGCCCACGCCGATGATGACGCCCAGCTCGGCCTCGTAGTCCAGCTCTGAGGTGACCCCGGGGTGGGGGTCGATGTCGTCGTAGGGTCCGGTGACCGAGCTGGGAGCCTTGGAGAACACCACCGGAAATTCGGGGATGGCCTCGGAACGGTCGGGGGAGTCGTAGCCAGATCGTCCGAACTCGACCACGTGCTCCCGGTAGTTCTTGCCGACGCAGAAGATGTTTCGCCGGGGCACCGGGATGGGTGCGAGAACCCGGACCGACGAGACGGCTGTCGAGGGCAGGTCTGCCGGCTGGGCGAGCTGCGGGGCCAGCGTCGACCAGCGCTCGATGAGGTCGACGAGATCGGCTCCCCCCGGCAGCGTGTCGGTGAGGTCATGGACGACGGCGGTGTCGCCCTCCCCCGTGACCAGACCGACTCGACGGACCGAGTCCCCGTGGGTGAAGGTCATGAACTTCATGCTGCTCCAATCGAGACCATTACGACCAATATAAACCATCTCCAGAGTAGGACGGCTCGTCCCCTGCCGTCTACCCCTAGATTCCTGCGGACAGCGTCGCGACCGTGCTGGCCTATTGGTCTGAATTGGTTCATCGGGTTAGACTTGGGCATGCTCAGCCCGGATCGCGCGTTGCGTGCCCTCGTCGAGGACGGGATCTCCTGTGGTGAGCTGGCGCCTGGTTCCAAGCTGCCGACGGAGCGTGAGCTCGTTGCGACGCTGCAGCTGCCGCGAAGTGCTGTCCGCCGTGCGCTGTCCCGCCTCGAGCAGGAGGGGATGGTGGTGCGCGAGGTGGGCCGGGGGACCTTCTTGCGGGAGGGCTACGTGGCGGAGGGGGTGGCCAGGGACGCCAGTCCGGCGGACATCATGCAGGCGCGCATGGTCCTCGAGCCCTCCGTCGCCGTCCTTGCGGCGCATGCGGCGACCCAGGCGGATCTGTCCCGCATCGCCAGCTTCGCCGATCAGGGAGGCAGGTCGGAGGACTTCGACAGCTTCGAGACGTGGGACAGCAAGTTTCATCGGGCGATCGGCGAGGCGACGCACAACGATCTGGTCCTGGCCATGTTCGACGTCATCAACGCTGGTCGCGCGCTCCCCGTGTGGGGAAGCCTCAAACGGCGCACCTCCACACCGGAGCGACGACGCTGCTATCACCAGCAGCACGTCAGCATCCTCGAGGCCCTCAACGACCGTGACCCTGCTGGGGCCGAGCGCGCGATGCGCGCTCACCTGAAGTCCGTCACGGACAACCTGATCGGCAACGCCTGACCGCGGTCGCGCGGTGATGCGTTCAGGGCCCCGTCGGGACTTCCACCGGCACACTGGAAGCATCCACCCTGACTCGAGGAGCCTGCGTGAGTCAACGCGTCGATTTCACGAACGTGTCCGCCCAGGGCCTGGAGTCCTCCGCGGTCAGCGATGCGCTCGCCGGGCTGAGGGCGAACGAGGCGCGCTACTTCCACACGAAGTACGGGCACGAGTTCACGGTCAGCGAGGCCGCCGACGCCCCCGACACCGTCGCGTGGGTTGCCGGCATCCTCGAGGATGAGCGCGGCATCGTCATCGCCTCGCGCCCGCTGCAGGTGACCGTCTGCGACGTCGACGGGATCCACTGGGTGCATGTCTTCTACGAGTCCGGGCTCGGGGTCAACGTGCTCTGGACCGTCGAGCCGGGCGGGAAGCGCGCGGTGGGCTTCAAGCTGTCGGAGGGGATGGACGTCCCGGAGGAGCTGTCGTCCTTCAAGTTCGCTCGGCAGAAGTCGAAGCTCGCCGGCGTCATCCGCGGGTCCTACTTCGTGATCAAGGGTGGGTACTGACCTCCTCCCTAGAGTCGTGGTAACGCGGCTACGGGATTCCTGACGAATGTCAGGGTTGGGTGCGCCCAAAGACCGTCCTCTCCCTCGCCATCGCGGCTACGGTCAGCGAAGGTGGGACACGCTTGCAGCGGACGGGGGAGCACATGGATCACGAGATCGACCTGGTGAGCGACGGCGATGGCGTGGCAGTCATCGGAGATGAGGCTGCCATCGAGCGCTTCTTGGCCGCGGAAGGTCTGGAGTCCAGGGACCTCGGGCTGCCGCGGCTCACGAGCGCCCTCGCAACCGGGGGAGCTGCCAGTCAGATGACCTCCGTCATCGCCGCCAATTCCGGGCGTTGGGTGAAGCTGACGCCAGACTCCGCCAAGGCGCTGCACACCTTCGAGGCCATGCAGGGCTCTAGCGCTGGCGTAAGTCGAGCCGTGCTCACACAAGAGGGCAAGATCAAGCAGATCTTGGAGTTCACGACGGGCCCCGGAGCACTGCTGGCCAACCCGGCTGTGCTGGCGGGTGCCGCCGGCATCATGGCCCAGCTGGCGATGCAGCAGACCATGGACGAGATCACTGACTACCTCGCGACGATCGACGAAAAGGTCGATGACATCCTGCGCAGGCAGACGGACGCGGTTGTGGCGCGCATGATCGGCGCCGGCCTCGTGATCCAGGAAGCAATGACGATCCGCGAGCACGGTGGTCGCGTCAACGAGGTCACGTGGTCCAAGGTGCAGGCCGTGCCGGGCACGATCGCCGAGACCCAGGCTTACGCCTTGCGCCAGCTGGATGGGATCGCTGAAAGGCTGGAGCGCAAGAAGGCCGTTGGCGACCTGGCCAAGACGGCGCGCGACGCCGAGTCGGCCGTGCGCGAGTGGCTCGCCGTGCTGGCCCGGTGCTTCCAGCTGCATGACGCGATCTCCGTCCTCGAGCTGGATCGAGTGCTCGCAGCAGCCCCGGACGACCTGGAGGCACACCGAGTCGGCATTCACGCAGCACGTGAAGACCGGCGCACGCTCATCGCCCAGAGCACCGAGCGACTGATCGCACGCATGGACATGGCCGCAGACCTGGCCAACAGCAAGGTCCTCCTGCACCCGGCGGCCTCAGGTGCCGTGGTTCGGTCGAGCAATGCGGTCGCCGCCACGGTCAACGACTTTCACGAGCTGCTCGGCGTCCAGGGGGACAGGCAATCCCTTGAGGCCAGGCGATGGAGCGACGCTGCATCGCAGGTACGTGACCGGGCACTCGAGTCAGGTGCGGCAGGCGTCGATGCCGCCTGGCGCCGCGGTGACGAGGCGTTCACTCGAGCGCGGCTGATCGGCGGCCGGGTCTCGCGCGCGGTTGTCGAGCGCGCACCCCGCCGGCGCGACGCCGACAAGGATGCCGATGACAAGTCCTGAGCAGCGGGCACCCTCGGCGGCGCACAAACCGCTAGACGGTGGGGCCCGTCGGCCCCTGCTCGGCCGCCTCGCCGGACTGGGATGGTTCACCCAGATGGGAGAACCCGCAGCGACCCAGGCCGTGTGGATGCTGCTCGACGATCCCCTCCTGCGACAGGCGATGGTCGAGTACCTGGGGCGACGAACCCAGGTCGATCTCACTGGCGTCGAGTGGTTCGTGCCGGAGGTTGTGCATCTGGATCGTGCTCGCCCGGATCTCGAGGGGATGCAGGTGGTCGAGGGCGAAGCCGTTCCCCGGGTAGTCGTCGAGATGAAGTTCGGAGCGGGTCTCGGCACCGAGCAGATCGTGGCCTATCTGCGCAACCAAGACGCCCGGCTTGGGAGCTCCCCTGGCGCCATCGTCCTTCTGGTTCCGCGACAGAGACGCGCCGAGGCGGAGCGTGTGCTCGCCGCCAGCCTCGACCTGTGGAAGGGCGGTCTCGTCGACAGGGACGTGGGCCATGCGGTGGTGACCTGGGACGAGTGGCTCGATGTCTGGGACGACGCTGCTTCGACAGTGCCCTGGGGACCGCAGTCGATAGCCGCTGACGTGGCCCAGCTACGTGCCATGTGCGCCACCCTGTCCGGTAATTTCATCGCCCCCTTCTCTGGTCCCGATCTCGTGGGTTGGCGCGAGCGCGAGGGCGACCTGCAACAGTTGGTGAGGGAGGTCACCAGGGGCTTGACGGATCCCAGCTCGCGTCTCTTGCCCGCGCGGGACATGGGCGCATTCTGGGGGAGATATGTCTGTGTCTGGCCGGGCCGCGATAGCTACTACGCTGTGGCCGTCGTTCCGAGGCTTGCCGCCGTGGGTGGTACACCCCTCTGGGTCTTGTTCCACCAACAAACGGATCTGTTCCACCTCATCCGCGCTCGGATCCTGAGCAGCGTCGCTGGGCGTAATGCTCGGCAAGATGACGGATCTCTGTGGCTCCCTCTGACCGTGCCTGAAGGTCTGGCTGGGGTCGAGCTGATCGAGTCAGTGACAGCGCAGGTCAGAGAGATCGTCGCCGTCGCGACCCAGCCTGACGACGACGTGGGATAGCACTGGCCACAGGTGGCCTGGGTCCTGCGCGCCCGATGATTGACGCGACCCACGTTGTCAGGCCGGGCCGGCTGAACCCGTCCACCGGATCTCGCCGTCGATCATCACGTCCGTGGGAACGAGACCGAGGTGTGTGGCGACACGTGAAGATGCCTCGTGGTCGGGGTGGATGTGGGCGACGAGGTGGTGCACGCCGCGCCGTGCCAGCTCCTTGACCATGAGGCGGGCGGCGCCGGTGGCGTGGCCGCGGCCTTGCCAGGGCGTCCCGATCACCCAGGAGATCTCGGCGGTGTCGCCGTCGACCGGCACCGTCGCCTGCACGTAGCCCACCGGCCGTTGGTCGGGGCCTGCCAGCACGATCCAGTTGAGCCACTGCTCGGAGCCGTCCGCCGAGCGTCCTACGACCTGCCGGGCATAGCGGGCGGCCAGCTCCTCGCGGGTGGGCGGCTCGCCGCCCGTGAACAGATGGAGCGACGGGTCCGCGAGGACCTCGACCATGGCGTCGGCGTCCGCGACGCGCAGCGGCCGCAGGGACAGGGCGGGCGTCATACGGCCAGTTGATCGGCACCCCGCGAGGTCCGCAACCCCGATCCCCGCCGGACACAGTCTCTCGGCCGATCGTCAGGAGCCTGGACCGGACCCGTCAACGCTCCTGACGCGCCGAAAATCGATGGCCCGACGCCACGCTCACGCACCGCTCCCACCCCTCACGCCTCGCGACCACGGACGCCGTGCGACAGCACGTCGGCGCCCCGACCCCCGAGAGGAGGGTCGGGGCGCCGCCCGGAGCGGTCAGCGCGTCGCGACGGGATAGCCGACGACCGTCGAGGGCCCGGGGTTCGTGGCGTCGACCGGGGCGCCGACGCCGTTGACGACGGAGTCGATGCCGCCATCGCCGTCGAGCCACCTCGTGAGCAGGTGGTTGAGGCGCACGCCCGGCCTGGTCGGCGAGACGAAGGCCGTGCTCAGGTGGATGCCCTGGTGCTGGTTGAAGAAGCTGTAGCTGCCCATGCCCCAGCCCTCGAAGGACCGCACGCCGGACGTGACCTGGAACGCGGGGTAACCCTTGAAGGTGGGGGTCATCATCCAGGCCGACTGGGACGGCACGTCGTACGGCTTCTCGTTCTGGAAGAAGTAGACCCGACCACGCTCGCCGTTCCAGACCACCTCCGTGCGCAGGAAGTGCTCGACGAACAGGCCGTATGCCGTGACGTCGTCCCCGTTGACGACGACGCCGTGGTCAGCGGGGTTGACCGTCCAGCCGACACCCTCGCCGTGGTCGGCGCGCCACGCCCAGATGTTGTCGAGGATGACGTTGGAGGCGTCGACCGTCACCGCTGTCGTCGTCGACCCGGCCGCCGCGCCACCGACGCGCAGGAACACGTCGGACACCAGGGTGGGGGTGCTCCCTGCGCCGGCGGACCGACGCTTGGAGCCCGCGTTGCCGTGGGCGTCGCCGACCTGGAGGATCGTCTTCGAGCGCTTCGGCCCGGCGTCGAGCATGACCCCGCTGATCGTCACCCCCGGCACGGACGACGTCGCGATCACGGGCTGCCCCGTCCGCTGCGAGAGGGCGGGAAGCCCCAGGCCGAGCACGACCGTCCCGGGCTGCGTGACCTTGATCGTCTGCTGCAGCGAGTAGGTGCCCGGGGTGAGGAGCAGGTGCTTCCCCTCGCGCAGCGCCTTGTTGATGGCGGGCACGCGGGACGACGGCGAAGCGATGACGAACTGGTCCAGCGGGATCACGCGGCCCGAGGTCGTGGACGGGCCGGCGCTGTCCGTGCGGACGCCCGGCACCAGGACCCCGCGGGTGCCGTCCGGCTGCGTCACGAGCCGTGGCGTCTCCCGGACGACGGGAGTGCGGTCGATCGTCGTGTACGGGCCCGGGTCGGTGCCCGGGAAGGTCGTCGCGGGCGCCCCGGGCGAGCCCACGAACATCTGGTTCCACACGCCGTTGCTCCACCCGGGCAGGGTCGTGTTGCGTACGAAGAACTGCTGCTGCGAGCCGTTGACGACCGGCGGCCCGGTCAGGGTCGAGTTCGCGATGAAGCCGCCGCTGGCGTACTGCGGGCCGGCGGTGCAGTAGTCCATGAGCGTGGTGCGGCCGTTGATGACGACGTCGCGCATCGGCGCGGCCTGCGAGACCGCCCAGAACTGGGTGTCCTTGCGGCAGCCCTCGCCGCCGGCGACGTTGATCGTGAGGTTGGACAGGGAGCGCCAGAAGTTGTTGAGCGCGATGCAGCCGTTGGCGTCGCACTGGTTGTAGACGTTGATCGAGCCGTGGACGACGACGTCCGCCGGCGTCCGCCCCAGCCCGGCGACCTGCGTCCCGTAGCCGACCTGGACGACGAGCGGGTTCGCGGCGGAGCCGTAGGTGCCGGGCTCGAAGACGATGGCGTACCGCTCGGGCCCGAAGTGGTTGGGGACCTGTCGCTGCGCCACCGTGTCGAACACGCTCCGGATCTGCTCGACGCTCATCGTCGGCTTCATCACGAGCACGTTCGGCCCGAGCTGCGGGTCGGCGTAGGCGCGCAGGTCGACGGCCGCAGCCGCCAGCGCGGCCGGGGCTGCGCCAGACAGCTGATCGGGGGCGGGGACGGTGGAGCGGTGGGCGGGGTGCGCGGCATACGTGATCGCACCCGCAGGCGCGGTCACCGCCCCCGAGAGGGCGATGCTCACAGCGGCTGCGCCGATCGCTCGACGGGCTCGGGGACGGGTGATGGGGGTTCGCATCATGACTCCTTCGTGATGAGGCGGGGGTGACGTGCGTGCGCCCATTCCCTCACGAAGCGCTCCCCGGTGGGGCGATGGGCGCGGACGGACCCCTGGCCTCGCCGTGGTGCTCGCCCCGCTCACGAGGATGCGGTGGTGGCCATGACGGGGACGTTGTTCGTGCGCATCGCCGCCTGCTCGGACCTGACGGGGTCGACGACCGGTTGCGTTTGGACGAGCCGTGCCCGGGGCGGGTCGGTCAGGAGACCGTGACGGTGATGGTGTGGTGGCCGGTCGCGCCGTTCGGCGCCGGCGGGGCGAGCTCTGCGGTCTGCGGCTGCCCGGTCGCGTCGATCGCTCGTATGCCGATCGTGTGCCGCCCCGACGTGGCCGGCCACTCGTAGACCCACTGGCGCCAGGCGTCGGACGTGGCGTCCGCGCCGAGCCGGGCGTCGACCCAGGGGCCGCCGTCGACCCGCACCTGCACGCCCGTGATCCCGCGGTGCTGCGCCCACGCGACGCCCGCCACGGCGACGGTGCCGGCGGCCACTGTCGCCCCGTCGCGGGGGACGTCGATGCGGGACTGGGTCTTGACCGGACCGAGCGCCGACCAGCCGCGCGGTGTCCAGTAGCCCTGGTCCGCCGCGAAGGTCGTGACCTTGAGCTCGGTCACCCACTTCGTAGCGCTGACGTAGCCGTAGAGGCCAGGCACGACCAGGCGCACGGGGAAGCCGTGCTCGGGCAGCAGGGGCTGGCCGTTCTGCGCGACGACGAGCAGCGCGTCCCGGTCGTCGGTCAGGGCCTCCAGCGGGGTGCCGGCGGTGAAACCGTCGACGCTGGTAGACAGCACCATGTCAGCGCCGTCTCGAACCCGGGCCTCGCGCAACAGCTCTCGCACGGGCCACCCGGTCCAGACGGCGTTGCCGTTGAGGGTGCCGCCCACCTCGTTGGAGACGCACATCAGCGTCACCATCGACTCCTGCATGGGCTTGGCGAGCAGGGTCGCCCAGTCGAGGGTGACCTCGCGGTCGACCAGGCCGGTCACCCGCAGGGACCAGCCGGCGGGGTCGACCTGCGGCACGACGAGCGCCGTGTCGATGCGGTAGAAGTCGGCGTTGGGCACGATGAACGGCGTCACGCCGGCGATGCCGAGCGAGGCGCCCGCGGGCACGACGACGGGCTTGGCCACCTTGGGCACGACGAACGCCGCCCGCGCCATCGCCCCGGCTCGCGCACCTCCCGCCACGACCCGCCCCACCGCCACGGCCGCAGCCCCCGCCACGACGGCGGCGACGCCCGACCCCAGCAGAACCCGCCGCGACACCGGCCGCGGCTCGGTCATGGAGACGGCCGCCACGGTTGCCGAGGCAGGAGCCGCCCAGCGCGAGAGCGCCCACATCCCCGCCAGGCCACCGAGCAGCAACGGGACCAGGTCGGTGACGGCGGCCTGGGGGCGGGACAGCACCGCGGCCATGGCGACGCCGACCAGCAGAGCGAGGGCGACCAGGGCGCCCCGCGCCGTGCGGAGCGCCAGGAGCCCGATGCCGCAGGCGAGCACCACGAGGGTGACGGCGATCCCGGCATACAGCACGGCCTTGTCGTTGGTGCCGAAGGTCGCGACGGCAAAGTCCTTGAGCCACGGGGGAGTCCGGTCGACGAAGGCACCCCCGACCGCGTCGATCGGGGAGGGCGTGCCGCTGGACCAGGTGGCCCGCTGCGCGAAGCCGGCCAGCAGCTCGGCGACGCCGACGGTCACCGCTCCAGACGCCAGGCCGACGATCGCTCCCCGGGCGGCCGGGGAGACCCGGTCGCCTGGCCGGTCCGATGTCGCGCCGCCGTCGAGGTTCACGCCACTGACGCTATGCCTGGACCCTGGGAGGTGTGGTCCTGCGCCTGCGACGAGCCTGGGCGCCGCGCGAGGCGGGGGCTAGCCTTGGTCCATGAGGAACGGCGTTCCTCGCGACAGCCCTCAGCGAGTGCGGTTCTGCCGATCGTCCGACGGGACGACGATCGCCTACGCCGTCCACGGGGCCGGGCCCCCGCTGGTCCTCGACAGCTGCTGGCTGAGCCACCTCGAGTTCGACTGGCAGTCGCCGGTATGGCGTCACTACCTCGTCGAGCTGGGGCGCACGCGCACGGTGGTGCGGTTCGACGAGCGCGGGCACGGGTTGTCCGACCGCGAGGTCACCGACTTCGGGCTCGAGCGGCGCATCGAGGACCTCGTCGCGGTGGTGGAGGACGCGGGGCTGGAGCGGTTCGCGCTGATGGCGATGGCGCAGGGCGGCCCGGTGGCGCTGCACTACGCGGCGCGGCATCCCGAGCGAGTGACGCACCTGGTGTGCGCCAGCACCTACGCCGGCGCCCTGCGCCACGTCACCGACGACGACCGCGAGCTGGAGGCGGCCTTCGAGGCGATGATCCGCGCGGGCTGGGACCGCCGGGACCCCGTCTTTCGCCGGGTCTTCACGTCGATGATGATCCCGGACGCGACCGAGGAGCAGATGCGCTGGCTCGACGACCTGCACCGCCGCGCGGTGAGCGCGCGCACGGCCTACGAGTCCCGCCGGCAGCGGGGTCAGGCCGATGCGACCGACCTGCTGGCGACCCTCGACGTCCCGACCCTGGTGGTGCACTCGCGGCACGAGCGGATGAACGACGTCGAGCACTCGCGGATCCTCGCCCGCGGGATCCCGGGCGCCCGACTGGTGCTGCTCGACAGCCGCAACCACATCCTGCTCGAGGACGAGCCGGCCTGGCCGGTGTTCCTCCGCGAGGTGTCGGCCTTTCTCGCGGAGGGCGCGGACGGTGGTGTCGCGCCGGCGGTCTCGGCGCGCGAGCTGCTCACCCCGCGCGAGGGCGAGGTGCTGGCGCTCGCGGCGCAGGGGCTCGACAACGCCGGCATCGGCGCCATCCTGTCGCTCAGCGTCCGCACCGTCGAGCGGCACCTCCAGAACGCCTATGCCCGCCTCGGCGTCGGCGGCCCCACGGCACGCGCGGCCGCCGTGGCGCAATGGGTCCGCGAGGGCTGAGCGAGCACGAGCGGGCGGGGGCGGGCGGGGGCGACTACGCGCGGGCTGGGCGCGCGGCCTCGCGTTGGGTGGCGGCACCGATGCGATCCCGTGGCGTGCCGGCCTAGCGTCGGCTTGTCGGGCCCAGCAGCGGCCCCCAGCACGAGGAGCGCACCATGAGCAAGGCAGCCATCAGCCTGACCACCGGCCTGGAGGACCCGGAGCGCGTCACCGTCGCGTTCCTCGTCGCCGTCGGCGCCGCGGAGTCGGGCCGAGAGACCACGATGTTCCTCACCAAGGAGGCCGTGCGCCTCGCCGTCGACGGGGTCGCCCGGGGGGTCGCCTGCGACGGGTGCCCGCCCCTGCCGACCCTGCTCTCGCGGTATGCCGCCGCGGGCGGCACCATGATCGTCTGCGGGATCTGCGTGGACGCCAAGGGGCTCGACCCGTCGACCTTCCTCGACAACGCCCGCAAGGGTGGGTCCGTCCAGCTGTGGGAGTGGATCGGCGACGAGGGGGCCACGACCTTCAGCTACTGAGACTCGGGGCGGCAGGCGCCGTCGCGCGGGACATCACCCGCGATCCGCCCGATGACCGGGGGGTGAGCGGCCCCTCCGCGGGACTCGCTGATCACGCTCGCCGACGCGCGCTTCTCCGTGAGCGAGATCTCCCACCTCGACTCCGGTCGGCCCTCATCGCCGCCCTCGCGGCCCGCCACCCGGCCGTCGAGCAGCTGACCGCGGACCTGGAGGCTGGCCTCGCCCGGCTCCACGACCCCGCCATGGAGAGACCGGCCGCCTGGACCCTCGCCAACATGGCCTTCGCCCGCGGCCGCGTCGTGCGGGCGGTTCGTCATACCGGGTCCGCCCTCGCACCCGCATGCCGCAGCCACCCTCGACGGGCCGTCCTGCACGTGCCAGCCTGGACGCCATGCAGCACGACCGGCGCGTGCACCCCGCTCTGGCGGGCCTGGTCCACCGGATGTCGGGCTATGACCTGCGCCTCGACCCGCGCGCGGTGCACCACGGCGTGCCCGGCCCGAGCGCGACCGTCATCATCAGCTTCGACGAGCCGCTCGACGTGACCTGGTGCGACCAGCCCGACGCGCGTTCGCGGCAGTGGCTGCTCGCCTCCGGGCTCCACACCCGCCCGGCGCTGATCCGCACCCACGGCGTGCAGCACGGCATCCAGCTGGACCTCACGCCGGCCGGCTGCCGTGCGCTGCTGGGGGTGCCAGCCGCCGCGATCGCCCGCGGTCTCGTCGCCCACGCCGACCTGCCCACGGGCATCCCCCACGACCTGCACGAGCGGCTGGCGGGGCTGAATCGGTGGGGCTGGGACGCGCGGTTCGCCCTGCTCGAGGAGCATCTGCTGCAGGTTGCCTCCCGCGAACGGTCCGTCGTGCCAGACGATCTCGCGCACGCGTGGCGGCTGCTCGACCGCCGGGGCGGGCGGGTGACGGTATCCGGCCTCGCGTCCGAGGTGGGCTGGTCGCGGCGCCACCTGGTCACCCGCTTCACCGGCGAGTTCGGGCTGCCGCCGCAGGAGGTCCGGCAGCTCCACAGGTTCGGTGCGGCGATGCGCCTCGCGCGCGCCGGGCAGCCGTGGGTCGAGGTCGCCGCCCGCGCGGGGTATGCCGACCAGGCCCACCTCAGCCGCGAGTTCCGTGCACTCGCCGGGCAGACGCCCACGCAGTGGCGGTCCGAGGTGTTCCCCATCGTTCAAGACGATCCGGCGTGAGCCGCAGGAGGCTGGAGCCATGACCACACCAACCCTGTTCCACAGCGTCCACTTCGACGACGCCGACGCGGGCCTGACCTTCCTGCGGGCGCTGGGCTTCGACGAGCGCGCGGTCCACCGCGACCCCGACGACCCGAGCACGGTCGTGCACGCCGAGCTCGCCTGGGGCGCCGCCGGTGGCGTCATGTGCGGCTCCGCGGGGCGGGCCGTCCCGTCCGGCAGCGACTACCAGCGGCGCGTCGGCGTCGCCACCTGCTATCTCGTCGTCCCCACCGACGAGCAGGTCGACGAGGTCCACGAGCGCGCGCTCGCGGCGGGCGGCACCTCGCTCATGGCGCCGTCGGACCAGGACTACGGCGGCCGGTCGGCCTCGGTCGCCGACCCCGAGGGCAATCAGTACTCCATCGGGTCCTACGCGGGGGCGTGAGGGCGGGCCGGGGCCGTGCAGCCGTGCCAGGCCCGGGCGCGTCAGCGGCGGGGATCGATGATCGTGATGCCGGCGGGCGCGGCCGTGTCCATCGCGGGCAGCAGCCGCACCGCGTCCGCCAGGCCGACGACCCGCTCGACCAGGTCCTGCGGTCGCAGCGCACCGCCCTCGATCAGCGCCAGCATCCCGGGGTAGTCCGCGGCCGCCATGCCGTGGCTGCCGAGCAGGTCGAGCTCCCAGGCGATCACGCGGTCCATGGGGAGGCGCGGATGGCCGTCCACGGGCGGCAGCAGACCGACCTGCACGTGTCGCCCGCGTCGGCGCAGGCTGAGCACGGCGCTCGCGGCGGTCTGCTCGCTGCCCACCGCGTCGACGCTGACGTGCACCCCGCCGGTCAGGGCCTGCACCTCGGCGGGGACGTCCACCCCGGTCTCGCTGAGGACCGTGCTGGTCGCGCCCATCGCGGCGGCGCGCTCGAGCGCCCCGACCGACCGGTCCACCGCGACGACCCGCGCCCCGAGCGCGCTCGCGACCATGACCGCGCTGAGCCCGACGCCCCCGGCCCCCACGACGCACACCCACTCGCCGGGCTGCACGTCGGCACGAGCGGTGAGGGCGCGGTAGGCCGTCGCGAACCGGCAGCCCAGGCTGGCCGCCGCCTCGGTCGTGACGCCGTCGGGGATGGCGACGAGATTGGTGTCGGCGGCGTGCAGCACCACCCGCTCGGCAAAGGATCCCCAGTGCGTGAAACCGGGCTGCTCCTGCGCGGGGCACACCTGCGCCTGACCGGTGAGGCACCAGTCGCAGCGTCCGCACCCGCACACGAAGGGCACCGTCACGCGATCGCCGACCCGCCAGCGCGAGACGCCCGTGCCGACGACGCTGACCACGCCGGCCAGCTCGTGCCCTGGCACGTGGGGCAGCGCGACGTCGTCGTGCCCGGCCCAGGCGTGCCAGTCGCTGCGGCACAGTCCCGTGGCGTGCACGTCGACGACCACCCCGCCCGCGGGCGGCGCGGGGTCGGCCACCTCCCGCACCTGCAGCGGCCCGGCCAGCTCGTCCATCACGACAGCACGCACGCTCGCTCCTCTCGACTGCCCGCGAGTCTAGGTGCCCGCCCGTCGAGCCCGCCCTCCCGCCTCCCTCCCGCCCTCCTTCGTCGAGAGGCGACAAATGGGGGTGATGAGCCGGCCACAACCCCCGTTTGTCGCCTCTCAACGGGTGGGTGGGAGCCTCTCGACGGGGTGGGCGGGGGCGTCTCGGCGGGTGGTGGGGGAGGATGGCGTCATGAGCACCTGGATCGGCTTCCTGCGGGCGATCAACCTCGCCGGCAAGCGGACGTTCTCGCCCCAGCAGATCGTCGCGTGCCTGGAGGCGGCGGGGTTCACCGACGTCGCCACCCACATCAACACCGGCAACGTGCGCCTCACCACGACGATGCGCTCGCGCGACAAGGTCGTCGCCGCGATGGAGCGGGCATTCCTGGACGACAGGGGATTCGAGGTGCCGGTGGCGCTGCTGACGCCGGCGGAGGTCCGCGCGGTGGCCGACGAGCTGGACGAGGTCGCCGAGGGGCACGAGGGCAGGCACTACGTGTCCTTCCTGCCGCAGGAGCCGTCCGCGGAGGTGGTCACTGCGCTGCACGCCCTCGAGGCTCCCGGCGAGCGGGTCGTGCCCCGTGGGCGGGCCGTGCACCTGCTGCTCGGCCCCGACTACCACCGGTCGCGACTCACCAACACGGCCGTCGAGCGCGTCGCAGGGATGGCCACCAACCGCAACCGCACCGTGGTCGAGGCGATCGCGGCCAAGTGGTGCTGAGACGGGTCGCCCGGCTGGGGCAGCTACGGCGCGCCGGAGTGCGTGGGCGCGGCCGCCCTGCGGGCCCAGGGCGCCAACGGCTGGTCCGAGGTGTGGAGCGGCCAGGACACGCCGACCTGCGCGACCCTGCGGTCCAGGGCGCCGGGCATGCCCACCTCGATCGTCGACACGTGCGTGGGTGACGCAGGCAAGGCAGAGCCCTGGCGTCCGACGCGCTGATCGGCTCGAGCCGGGGCGGGGCTGCGGAATCGCGCGGCCCGCCCCGGTGTTGGGGAGGGCATGAACGTGAGCGAGATCCTCCCCCCCGGCGTCGCCCTGCCGCAGGCCAGCACCATCACGATGTTCTCCACCACCTGGTGCGGCTACTGCCGCCGCCTCAAGGGCGACCTCGACCGCGCCGGGATCGGCTACACCGAGGTCAACATCGAGGACTCGTCCGCCAGCGCCGAGCTGGTCGAGACCATCAACCACGGCAACCAGACGGTGCCGACCGTGGTCTTTCCCGACGGCAGCTCGGCCACCAATCCCTCGCTGGCCGAGGTCCGTTCGCGGCTCGGCTGAGTCTCCCGTGCCGTCGCCATCGCCGTGGTCAGCCGTATGACGCGGCTGCTGGTGGTCGCGGACACGCACGCTCCCCGGCGCTGGAAGTCCGTGCCGCCCAGGCTCGTTCCCCTGCTGGAGGGGGCGGACCTCGTCCTGCACGCGGGTGACGTGTGCGTGCCGGCGGTGCTCGACGAGCTGTCGGCGTTCGCGCCCGTCCGGGTCGTCCTCGGCAACAACGACGGCCCGGAGGTCGCCGCGTGGGGAGGCGGTGTCCCGGAGACGCTGTCGCTCGAGGTCGACGGCGTCCGCCTCGCGATGATCCACGACGCCGGTCCCCGGCAGGGGCGAGGGCGGCGGATGCGGCGGCGGTTCCCGGAGGCCGACGTTGTCGTCTACGGCCACTCCCACATCCCCATGGACCTCGTGGAGGACGGGACGCATCTGTTCAACCCCGGGTCGCCGACCGACCAGAGGCGGCAGCCGCGGCACACGGCCGGGATCCTCGAGATCGCCGCAGGCGAGCTCGTCCGCCACGAGATCGTGGCCCTCTGAGGCTGAGGCGTCCTTGCGCCTGGCGCGCGTCATCGGGTGAGTCCGCTGCTCGTCGACGAGCAGCAGACTCACCCGATCCGGGTCAGACGGTGAGGCCGAGCCCGGTCAGCAGGGCGCGGTAGCCCTCGCGATAGGTCGGGTGCTGCAGCGTGAAGCCGGTCGCCCGTAGACGCGCGTTGGACAGGCAGCGACCCTCGGCCACGGATCGACCAGGGGTGCTGACCGACCACGAGATCCCCAGCAGCGCAGCGACATACGCGCTCAGCTCGCCGCTGGTGCAGGGCTCGTCGTCGGTGACGACGTAGAGCGGGTCCGGCGCCTCGGGGCGGGTCAGGAGGTGGACGACGGCGGCCGCCGCGTCGTGCCGGTGCAGCCGATTGGTCCACCGGTGCGGGTGCGGGTCCTCGCCGCGGCGCACCTGCGCGACGATGCGGGGCTCGCGGTCGCCGTACAGGCCGCTGAGCCGGGCCACCGTGCCGTGCGGCACCGCCTCCCGGAACGCCGACTCGGCCTCGAGCAGCACCCGCGAGGTCGCGCGTGACGGCTCCGGCGTGGTGGCCTCGTCCACGAGACCGGTGGCGTCGCCATACACCCCGGTCGAGGACACGAGCACCGCCCGGCGAGGTGACCGGCCCGCCCGGGTGGCCGCCTCGAGAGCGCGCGACATCCCTTCGACATAGGTGCGCCGGTAGCCCGCCTCGTCCCGCTCGTCGGCGGTCAGGCACACCACGAGCAGGTCGGCGGACAGGTCGGGCAGGGGCGTGCGGTCGTCGGTGATGTCGGCGGCGATGCCGTGCAGCGGATCCGGGACGCGGTCGACCTGACGACGCACCGCGCGCACGGCCACGCCCAGCGACGCGAGGAGCAGCCCGATCCGGGCCCCGAGGTCGCCGCACCCGATCAGGGTGGCGGTAGTCCCATCCTCGACGCTGCGCGCCTCGACGCTGCACGTCTCGGTGCTCCCCGTGTCGGTGCTCCGCGCCTCAGTCATCGAGGGAGCTGGTGTCGTCGGGCACGTCGACGGCATACGCCCGCAGCACCTCCAGCGGCACGATCCCCAGCACGGCCTGGTTGGTCGCGGCCAGCCGCACCGGCGCGGCGGCCCCAGCCTCGTGCGCCATCAGCCAGTTGCGCGCCGTCACGCACCAGGTGTCGCCGGGCTGCAGCGCCGCGAAGCCGTACTGCGGGCGTGGCGTCGACAGGTCGTTGCCGATCGACCGCTGGTGCGCCAGGAACTCGACGGTGACGACCGCGCAGATCGAGTGGTGCCCCAGGTCCTCCGGACCGATCGTGCAGGTCGCGTCGCGATAGAACCCGGTCACGGGGTCCTGCCCGCACTCGTCGAGCGGACCGCCGAGGACGTTGAGCTGGGTCATGGGGCCAGTATGCCGGGGCCCGACGGTCGGTGGGGCCTGGGCCCGACGCCGGGTCACCGTCAGGAGGGGTGCCCGGGCGCGGGGTCCTCTGCCACCAGACCCAACGTCCACCATCCTTGGACCAAACCCTCACGATCCTCGGGGGTGCCCAGGAGGTATGGCGCGCCCCGGGGGCACGGCGGGGCGCGTCAGGAGTTGAGCGGCCAGTCGTCGCGCACCGGGGCGCCGCCCTCGACCACGTCCTCCGGCTCGTCGGTGCGCTCGGTCCACGAGTCCTGCGGCCGGTAGCCGAGCTCGAGCATCGTGTTGGTGAGGTCCCAGCGGCGGTTGGGGTTGTCGGAGATCGCATAGTAGAGCCCGAAGGTCACCTCGGCCTCGATCGCGCAGCGAAAGACCCGCTCGGTGTCGTCCTCGCTGAGCCACATGGCGTGGAGCACGTCCTCGTCGGCGTCGAACGGGTCGTCGGACATCCACCCGATGCGGAGCGCGATGACGTCCAGTCCGTGCTCGTCGTGGTAGTAGCGGCCCAGCGTCTCGCCGAACACCTTGGACACGCCGTACAGCGAGTCGGCGCGCGGCAGCTGGTGGGGATAGACGGGCCACTGCTCGAGCCGGTCGTACATCCCCATCGCGTGGTTGGACGACGCGTAGACCACGCGGCGCACCCCGGCCTCGCGAGCCGCCTCGAGCACGTTGCGGTAGCCCACGATGTTGGCGGCGAGCACGTCGTCCCAGTCGGACTCGGGGGAGGCGGAGCCCGCGAGGTGCAGGACGGTGTCGACGCCCTCCATGAGCGGCAGCACCTCGGCGTAGTCCTCGAGGTCGGCCCGCTGGAGCACTCGCTCCTGCTCGTCGTTCTTGGGGGTGCGGCCGTGCTGCACGATCTCGTAGTCGTCGCGCAGGCGGTCAGCCAGCAGCAGCCCGATGCCTCCGGTCGCGCCGGTGATGAGGATCCGTCGCCTGGTCCGCGTGGTGCCCGTGTCCGTGTCGGTGTCGGTCATGGCTCCATCATCGCGCGCAGGTCGGCCCGCATGGCGGGAAAGGCGGTGGTGGAAAAGCCTGCTCGTTCGTAAAGGTGGCGTCCCTCGGCGGTCGCCATCAGCTCGGCGCGGGGCACCCCGGTCTCGCGGGCTGCGTCGACGTCGGTCATGGGCCGACTCTCGCCACGGGCGCTGGACAGGAGGTGAACACGTGCTGCACAACCCCTGGTCACGGCGCTCGGTAGCGCGACTCGGTCGACGGGTCCAGCGCGCGCCGGCGCACCAGCTCCCTTATGGCGTGCAGCGCCACCCCACGCTGGTCGTAGACGACGTGCGCGACCAGCGCCAGGTGGCGCAGCTGCTCGTCGTCGAGCAGGTCGAGGCGCGTGAGGTCTCGGACGTACAGGACGTCGGCCTCGACGAGCTGGTGGGCGCGTCCCTCGTCGGCGTCGGCCCACTGCACGGGAGCCAGGGGCCAGGTCTTGGTCGACACGAATTCCTGCGGCACGAAACCCTGCTCGCGCAGCTCGAGGTCGATGTCGGCGAAGGTCGGCTGGTCGCGGTAGAGGCGGTGGAAGCCCACCTCCACCTGGATGCTCGTGGCGCGGGCCAACGTCTCGCGGCCGCCGCGAAAGACCATGAGCTCGGCGCCCTGGACGTCGATCTTGAGGTGGTCGAGCAGCTCGATCTCCCGGACGTCGTCGAGATGGGTCGTGGTGAGCGAGATACGGTCGACCACCGTTGCCAGCCGGGGGAAGTCGACGAGCAGCTCGAGCTGCGCGGGGTCGGGCTCGTAGAGGCTGGAGAACCCGGACGAGGCGCACAGGTGCAGGGTGTGGGTGGCGCCGTCGCCGATGGCATAGGGGAGGTAGCGCTCGAGATCGCCTGCGGCCGAGCGCAGTCGCTCGATCGCCTCGGGCTGCGGCTCGAATCCCGTGACCCGGCAGGCGCCCTCGCGCAGCATGGCGAGATAGGGCGGCTCGTCCTCGAGCGGGTTGGCCCCGATGTCGACGACCTCCGTGAGCCGCGTCGGCCCGAGCAGGTCTGCCAGACGGTCGGACTCGCGTCGTGGGGAGATCGTCCCGGACATGCTGCTCCTCGTGTCGCGCCGGCGGTCCGTCGACCCTAGAGGGGGCGGTCGTCGCGGTGGGGGTTAGCCCGGTGGCTGGTCGAGGGCAGCGCGCCGGTCGTGCAGGTGGCTGAGCTCGGCCTCGTTGCGGCACAAGGAGATCGCCGCGTCGTATGCCGTCCTGGCCGCCGCCACTCGCCCGGCCCGGGTCAGGAGCTCGGCGCGCACGGCGTCGAACCGGTGGCTCGCGCCGACCCCGCCGACCCCGCTGATCGCCGCGATAGCGGCCAGGCCGGCCCCTGGCCCGCGGGCCTGCGCCACCGCCACGGCGCGGGCGAGCTCGACGCTCGGGCCGGGCGCCACCGCCACGAGCAGGTCGTAGTGCGCGACGATCCGGTCCCAGCGGGTGTCGTCGGGCCGCGGCGCCAGCGCGTGCTCCGCCGCGATGCGCGCCTGCAGGAGGTAGGCGGCGGCCTGGACCGGCAGCCCGCCACGCAGGGGTGCGGACTCGAGCAGGGCCACCGCCTCGGCGATCTCGTCGCGGTGCCAGCGGCTCCGGTCCTGGTCCGCGAGCAGCACTAGCCGCCCGGCGTCGTCCGTGCGGGCGTCCCGGCGCGAGTGCTGCAGCAGCACCAGGGCGAGCAAGGCCGTGAGGGTGGGGTCCCCGGGCGTCAGCGCCCGCACCGCACGGACCAGGCGGACCGCCTCGCCGGCCAGCTCGGCGCGCACCGGGTCAGGCCCGCTGCCCGGGGCATACCCGGCGGTGAACGCGAGGTAGACCGTCTGCGCGACCGTCGACAGCCGGCCCGGCAGCTCGGCGGCACCCGGCACGGCGAAGGGGATGCCGGCCGCCACGACCTTCTTCTTGGCCCGCGTCAGCCGGGCCGCCATCGTGGCCTCGGGCACCAGGAACAGCCGGGCGATGTCGGGCGTGCTGACCCCCACCACCAGACGCAGGGCGAGGGCGCTCGCGGCCTCCGGCGCCAGCGCGGGGTGGGTGCACATGAGGACGAGCCTCAGGAGGTCGTCCTCCACCAGACCCCCGGGGTCGGCCATGGCGCCTCCGCTCCCTGCGGTGCGCTGGATGTCGCTGACCAGCAACGGCATACGGCGGTGCTGCATGGCCTCGGCGCGCAGCCGGTCGAGCACCCGCCGCGCGGCCGCGGTGTGGAGCCAGGCCACCGGGCTGTCCGGGACTCCGTCCACGGGCCACCGTCGCGCGGCGGCCTCGACGGCGTCGGCCAGGGCGTCCTCGACCAGGTCGAGCCGGCGGAAGCGCGCGAGGAGCAGGGACGTCAGGCGTCCCCACTCCTCGCGCACGACGGACCCGAGCAGCGCGAGCGACGCGTCAGGTTCGCCGGTCACGGCGCCTCAGCCGAGCTCGATCGTCGGACGGATCTCGACGGTGTAGGTCGCCGGCAGCAGCCGCGCCACCGCCACCGCTGCGTCCAGGTCGGGCAGCTCGACGTCGTAGTAGCCGGCGATCATCTCGGCCGTCTCCGCGAACGGACCGTCCGTCACCACGACCTCGCCGCCCTCGTGGCGCACCGTCGTTGCGGTGTCTGCCCCCGCGAGGGGCGCCGAGCCGAGGCGGCGGCCGCGCGCGTCGACGGCGGCCTCGAAGGCGGCGTGCGCGTCGACATACTCCTGCTGCTCCTCCGCCGTCGCCGACTCCCAGGTGCGCGGGTCGTAGGCGAGAAGCACGAGATAGCGCGTCACTACGGGCGATCCGCGGGATCGACGTTGGGGCGGACCTCGACGCCGTCGCCCGTCTCGGCGATGATCTGGCAGCACTCGAGCAGGCCGTCCAGGTCGTCCGTCTCGATCTGGTAGTAGCCCCCGACCTGCTCGGCCGTCTCGGCGTAGGGCCCCTCGGTCACGGGCCCGCCGCCCGCAGGGATCGACCTCGACTGCGACGAACGGGTCAGCTCCGCACCACCCACGACGCGGTGGCCGCCCGCGGCGAGGGCCTCGCCGAACCTCTCGTACTGCGCGTAGCCGTCCTTGCGCTCCGCCAGGCTCATCGAGGTCCACCAACGGTCGGCGTCTCCCACGATCAGCACGGTGTAGTCAGCCATGGTCATCTCCCATCCGGGTTGCGGGCCGCGGGTGCGACCTCACCACTGTGACGCGCGGGCCCCCACGAGATCGACAGCTGAGGGGAGGGAAATGACGGCGAGGCGCTCGTGTGAGACCCCCTCCCTGCCGGGTAGGTGCACGAACAAGCCCACCATCGAAGGAGAGTCACATGTCCGACGACACCAACACCACCACCGTGGACCAGCTGACGCTGCAGGACCCCGTGAAGCGGTACCCCTCGATCACGCCGCCCGCCGAGGCGCTGCCCGGCACCGGTCTGGACGCCGAGATGACGCCCAAGGCGGACCTGGGCGAGAAGTCCTACCGCGGCACCGGTCGGCTCGAGGGTCGCAAGGCGCTCATCACCGGTGGCGACTCCGGCATCGGCGCGGCCACCGCGATCGCCTACGCCCGCGAGGGCGCCGACGTCGTCATCACCTACCTCCCCGAGGAGGAGAAGGATGCCAAGAAGGTCGCCGCGATCATCGAGGCCGAGGGCCGCACCGTCGGCACCGTCCCGGGTGACCTGCGCGACAAGGCCTTTGCCAAGACCCTGGTCGACGAGGCCGTCAAGACCCTCGGTGGTCTGGACATCCTGGTCAACAACGGCGGCAAGCAGGTCGCCACGGAGTCCTTCGACGACATCGACGACGAGCAGCTCGAGGCGACCTACGACATCAACATCCTCGCGATGTTCCGCCTCGTGCGCGCCGCCCTGCCGCACCTCGAGCCGGGCGCGACGATCATCAACACCACGTCGATCCAGGCCTACTCCCCGTCGGCGACGCTGATCGACTACGCGTCGACCAAGGCCGCGATCAACAACTTCACCAAGGGCCTGGCGGAGCAGCTGGCGCCCAAGGGGATTCGCGTCAACGCGGTGGCCCCGGGCCCGATCTGGACCCCGCTGCAGCCGTCCGGCGGCCAGCTCCCCGACGACCTGCCGGAGTTCGGCAAGTCGACCGCCCTCGGCCGCGCCGGCCAGCCGACCGAGCTCGCCCCCGCCTACGTCTTCCTCGCCTCGCCCGAGTCGAGCTACGTGATCGGCGAGACGCTCAACGTCAACGGCGGTATGCCGACCCCCTGATCCCGCACCACCCCCAAGATCGTGAGGGTTTGGTCCAACATCCTTGGACCAACCCTCACGATCTTTGTGCTCTGGGGCTCTGGGGCTCTGGGGCTCTGGGGCTCTGGGGCGCGGGCGCTGGCGCTCTGGGGCGCTGAGGCGCTGGGACGTCGACTCCCCGACCCCGGGCGTCAGCTGTAGGTGGGGCGGTCGTCGTCCGCCGGGTCCTCGGTGCCCTGGACGTCGGTGTCGTGCGTCGCCGGGGTCCAGCTCGGGTCGCCGTGCAGCACGGTGCCGTCGTCGAGGGAGATGGTGAGGTTGCTGGCCTGGGCGATGTTCTCCGAGAGGCGGTCGACGACGTGCTTGGGCTGCTCGATGCCGAGCTTGGTCAGGCGCTCGCCGAGCATCTCCGACACCGCGTGGTGGTCCCGCCCGGACTGGGACAGCTCGACCAGGTCGTTGACCAGGATGCGGCGCTGCCGGTCGTCGAGCTGCTCGAGCATGGGGGTGCTGAGCGTGACGATCGCGTCGCGGCTCTCGACGTGCTCGTGACCTGGCTGAAAGCTCTCGGACATGGGGGCCTCCCGGTGGACTGGGCGCCGAGCCGGATGCTCGTCCGCCATGACGTTCCTCGAGCCTAGTTCGCTGGCCGCGCCTGGCGGCCCTTGCGGCCCCCCGCCCCGATCATCGTGAGGATGAGCGTCAGGACGCGGATCGTCCGCAACGGGCCCTAGCGTCGGGGCCATGAGCTATCGCGTGGTCCCTCTCGGACCGGACACCTGGGAGCCGTTCGCCGAGCTCGTCGAGCGCAACAACGGGGTGTATGGCGGCTGCTGGTGCATCGGCTTCCACCCCGAGTGCGGGCAGCGCATCGACCACCGCGCAGCCAAGCGCGAGCGCGTCATGACGGACGGCGCGCACGCCGCGCTCGTGATCGACGAGGACGGGCTCGCGCAGGGCTGGGCTCAGTACGGCGACCCCGACGAGCTCGCCGGCATCAAGCACAAGCGGGCCTACGACCAGGACCCGCCGCCCGAGCCGGACTGGCGCATCACCTGCATCTACGTCGACCGCCGCCACCGCGGGCAGGGGATCGCCCGGCTCGCCCTCAGCGGCGCGCTCGAGCTCATCGCCGCCGCAGGAGGTGGCCTCGTGGAGGCGATCAGCGAGACCACCGTGGGGCGGCAGGCCCAGGGACGGTTCCTGTTCAGCGCCACGGCCGAGCTCTACGAGGACCACGACTTCCAGCGCGTGCGCCAGGTCGGCAAGCACGCCTGGATCCTCAGCCGCACCGTCGCCCCTGCCCACGCGACCCCTGCCACCCCCGTCCACGGCATACCCGCACCATCCGCGCAGGCCGCGCGAGTCCACCCACCGAAGGAGACGCCATGACCACCACCGACCTCCCGCCGTGGGAGCCCCCGATCGCCGCCGGCGAGGCCGAGCACCTCGTCGGCATGCTGGACCGCCTGCGCGCGACGTTCCGCTGGAAGGCGGACGGCCTCGACCTGGCCCAGCTCCGGTCCGGCATACCGTCCTCGACCCTCACGATGGGCGGGCTGCTCAAGCACCTCGCCCTCGTGGAGGACGATGTCCTGTGCTGGGCCATCGCCGGCGAGCGGCCCGTCACCAGGACGCGGGTGCCCCAGGGCGAGGACGTGGACGTGGACGTGTGGCAGTTCACCGTGGGGGAGGGGAAGACGGCCGAGGAGATCTACGCCCTGTATGACGAGGCCGTCGCCCGCTCGCGCACGCGGCTCGCCGAGATCGTGGCGCAGGGGCGTCTCGACGAGCCCGCGCACCTGCAGCCCGACGGGCTGCGGCCCAGCATCCGGCGATTCGTGTGCGACCTGGTCGAGGAGTACGGCCGCCACACCGGCCACGCCGATCTGCTGCGCGAGGCGATCGACGGCCGCGTCGGCGAGGACCCGCCCGGCGACTGGGCGTGGCCCGCTCTGAGGCCCGCCCTCTGACCGCCGGTGCGCGTGGGCCCGCGCGGATCGGTGCAGGTCGTACGTCAGATCTGACACCGGACCTGCACCGATCTGCCAGGGCTCACCCATCTGCCAGGGCCCACCGAACTGCCAGGGCCCACCCATCTCCACGTGTCCGCCCGAGCCGGTCAGAGCCAGCCGTTGCGGCGGGCCACGCGCGCGGCTTCGGTCCTGGTGCGCGTCGCCGTCTTGCCGATCGCGCTGGACAGGTAGTTGCGCACCGTGCTCCGCGACAGGTGCAGCCGGCCGGCGATGTCGGAGGTCGAGCCACCGTGCTCCGCCTCCACCAGCACGGCCCGTTCGCGCTCGGTGAGGGGGCTGGCGCCGCTGCGCAGCGCGTGCCGGGCGAGCTCCGGGTCGATGACCGTGGCTCCGGCGACGACCTGGCGGATGGCGTCGACCAGCGCCTCGACCGGCCCGTCCTTGGCGACGAAGCCCCGCGCCCCCACCGCCATCGCGCGCTGCACGTAGCCGGGGCGGGCGAAGGTCGTGACGATCACGATCGCGCACCCCGGCAGCACCGTCACCAGCTCGGCTGCGACGTCGAGCCCGCTGCGCCCGGGGAGCTCGATGTCGATCAGCGCGACGTCCGGGCGTGACCGGGACGCCACCGCGAGGAGCGACTCGGCGTCACCCACCTCGGCGACCACTTCCATGTCGTCCTCGAGGTTCAGGAGCAGGGCCAGCGCGCTGCGCATCATCGCCTGGTCCTCGGCCAGCAGGAGACGGATCATGCCTCCCCCTGCTCGTCGGGGACCCAGGCGGTGAGGGTGAACCCCTCGGGGGTGCCGCGGGTCGTCATACCTCCGCCGGCGGACTCCAGGCGCACGCGCAGGCCCTCCAGGCCGCCCTGCCCATGGGGACGGCCACGCGACCCGACGCCGTCGTCGCAGACGGTCAGCCGGTGGGCGCCCCCGGCGCGCACCAGGGTGATCCAGCAGTGGTCGGCCGAGGCGTGGCGCAGGACATTGGTGACCCCCTCGCGCAGCGTCCAGGCCAGCAGCTCGTCGGCCACGCCGACCGGTCGGGACTCGACGCGGATGCTGGTCACCACGTCGGCCGCGGACAGGGCGTCGCGGGCAGCGCCGAGCTGCTCCTCCAGGGTGGGCACCTGGGCGTCGTGGATGGTGTCGCGGACCTGGCTCATCGCCGTCCGCCCGATGCGCTCGATGCCCTCGGCGTGGCTCGCGGCCGCTGCCGGGTCGGTCGGGGCGAGCCGACGGACCGCCGCGGCCTTGACGACCATGAGCGACAGGGTGTGGCCGAGGACGTCGTGCAGGTCTCGCGCGACGCGCTCCCGCTCGGCGCCGACCGCGCTGACGGCCAGCTGCTCGCGGGTGCGCCGCAGCGCCTCGGCCGTGGCCACGAGCCGGCTCAGCGCGGCGGCGGTGGTGCCGGCCAGGGCGACGACGAACGCCTGCGGCACCGTCGCGTCGTCGACCCCCGAGACCTGGGACATGGTCACCCCGGCGGCGACCGCGCAGGCCGGTATGGCGACAAGCCCGTGACGACCCCGCAGCGCTACTCCGGCGGTCATGGCCACCAGCAGCCACGCGGGCTCCCACCCCGGCCAGGCCAGCGTCGATCCGAGGACGACGACGGCCAGCGCGAGGAGGGCGAGCGTCGAGCGCCACGTGGGGGTCGGCCAGCTGAGCAGCACCGCCGTGACGCAGGTGACCGCCGCGACGAGGCCCAGCGCGAGGCTGAGGTAGGCCGCCGACCCCGCCGGTCGCGACACGACGAGCTGCGCCAGGAGCACGGGGACCCACACCAGGACGGCGGCGTGCCGCTGGGTGACGGTGCTGCGCACCCGCATGAGACTCACCGTACGCCGGTGCTCAGCACGTCCGGGAGCGCCAGCCGGCCGCGATGACGACCGCCGCCACCACCGAGTGCAGCGAGACCAGCGTCATGGTCGCATCGCGGCTGACCCCGGCGGTCGTGCCCAGCAGCGAGACCAGCGCCACGACCGTGGCGGTCACCAGCCAGATCCGCAGGGCCCGGCGCGTGCGGGTGAGGCGCTCGAGCAGCCGCAGCGTGAGGAACCCGGCAGCCGCGCTGACGGCGGCGGCCACCACGACGTCGAGCGGGCCGACCTGCCGGGTCTACCCGCCGGTCAGGACGGTCAGGTCCACACCGACCAGGGGGACGGCGCAGGCCCAGGTCACGAGCGCGCAGACGACCGCGGCCCCCGTCCCCGCGAGGTCGGCCGTCCACGGCGCGCGGCTCGTGCGGCGGGACGGGAGGGGATGGGTGGCGAGCGAAGCGGTGCGTGTCATGGGGTGCTCCTGCGGGTCGTGGGTGGTGGCCGTCGGAGGCCATGTCATCGACGCTAGGAGCCGGGGTCGGGCGGGGGCAGGGACGGCGGGGGCACGCCTGGCAGGACAGATGTCCTGCCGAGCACGGCGGACCTGCTGCGCGAGGCGCCCGCGTGGGCCCGCCAGGACCGGTGCAGGTCGTACGTCAGATCTGACACCGGACCTGCACCGATCTGCCAGGGCCCACCGATCTGCCAGGGCCCACCCATCTCCTGCCGAGCGGGCGGTCGGCGTCTAGATTGACGAGCCACGGCTCGACCAGCCGTGACCCCCACCCCCCGAAGGGATCCGACGATGACGTCCATCCGTTCTGCCTGGTTCATCCATCCTGACAGCGCCACCCGGTCTGCCCGGTCCACGCGATCCACCGGACCCGCGCGAGCGACGCGTGCCGCAGCGGCCGTCGTGGCGCTGGCCGCGACCACCGCCCTCGCCGCGGCACCGAGCGCCACGGCCGTGCCGGCCCCCGGCTCGTCGGCGACCGCCTCGGCAGCCGCCAGGCCCGCACCGCCCGGAGGCCCCACGACCGGCGCGTGCGGCTTCACCCCGCTCGAGGACCGCACCTACTCCACGTGGGTGGGGCTGCCGCCCGACCCCAAGAAGGCCCAGACCCACGGCAAGGCCGCCGTCGTCCTGCAGACCAACCGGGGCGACATACCCCTGGTCCTCGACAAGGCCGGAGCCCCCTGCACCGTGCAGAGCTTCCTGTTCCTCACCCGCCAGAAGTTCTACGACGGCACGACCTGCCACCGGCTCACGGCCTACCACACGCCCCCGGCGGCGCTGTCGGTCCTGCAGTGCGGTGACCCGCTCGGGACGGGCTGGGGCGACCCCGGCTACTCGTTCAAGGACGAGCTGACCACGGCCCAGGCTCTGACCAACTGGCCGGGCTTCCCCGACGGCAGCCGCAAGCTCTATCCCCGCGGCACCCTCGCCATGGCCAACGGCGGCCCGGACACCAACGGCAGCCAGTTCTTCCTCGTCTACGAGGGCTCGCGGCTGCGACCGGACTACACCGTCTTCGGCCACGTGACCGAGGAGGGCATGCAGGTCCTCGACCAGATCGCCGCCGGCGGGATCGACCCCGGCACCGAGGGCACGCCCCAGGACGGTGCCCCGGCGCTCACCACGGTCATCGAGCGCGAGAAGCGCACCGGGGTCGGCGCCACCCGCTGAGGGAGAGCACGTCGGGCATCTCCCGCGGCCCCGCGCCCGATCCGCCAAGCGTTGCGCCCGCCGAACGCCCGCGCGTCCCCCTCGGTACTGTGGCAGGACCTCAGAGGAGAGGGAACGGCTATGGCAGGCAAGGCGATCAGTCGCAGGGAGGTGCTTCGGCTCGGCGCGGGACTGACCGCGGGAGCCGCCCTCGCCGCGTGCTCGCCCGCCCCCGACTCGGTCACCTCCGAGCTGATCCACGGCGCCACCGGCGGTGGGCTCAAGGACACCGTCGACCCGCACTTCCCGGTGACGATGCCGGACATCGCGCGGGTGCGCAGCCTGTTCGAGCCGCTGCTGCGGTTCACCCCGGACTACCGCATCGAGCCGTGCCTGGCCGAGAGCGTGGAGCACAACACCGACGCCACCCGCTGGACCTTCCACCTGCGCGAGGGGGTGACCTTCCACGACGGGCGGCCCCTCACCGCCACGGACGTCAAGGCCTCGCTCGAGCGGATGGGCGACCCCAAGAACCCCACCGCCCTGCTCAGCGACGTCGCCCCGCTCATCGACTTCGCGGCGAGCCGGGCGGTCGACCCGCGCACCTACCAGCTCGTCCTCAAGCAGCCCTACGGGATCATGGACCAGCTGCTCGCGGCCTACACGATGGGCATCGTCCCCCAGGACTTCGACCTGGCCCGTCCGATCGGCACGGGCCCCTTCCGCTACGAGTCCTTCGTGCCGGGGCAGCGCTCGAGATTCCTTCGCCACGACGGCTACTGGGACCGCAAGGCCAGCGTCGACTCGCTCGTGATCATCGACTTCACCGACGACGCCGCCAAGGTCTCGGCGCTGCTCGCCGGCCAGGTCCACACCATCGACAACCTCCCGGCCTACCTCGCGGGGGCGATCGAGCGGCAGGGCGCCCACACCCTCGTCTCCGAGACGGGCGGCTGGGTGCCGTTCACGATGCGGGTCGACGCCAAGCCGTTCTCCGACAACCGGGTCCGTCAGGCGATGCGCCTCATCGTGGACCGCCAGCAGATGATCGACCAGGCGCTGAGCGGCTTCGGGCGGCCCGGCAACGACCTCTACGGCCCGTTCGACCCGGACTACCTCGGCGGCGCGCTGCCGCAGCGGCACCAGGACATCGCCCAGGCCAGGCACCTGCTCAAGGCCGCCGGCCAGGAGGACCTGCAGGTCGAGCTGGTCACCTCCACCGCCGTCGGCACCGGCGGCGTCGAGTCCGCCAACCTCTTCGTCCAGCAGGCCGCCAAGGCGGGCGTCCAGGTGCGCGTCACCAAGGCCGACGCCGGCGCCTTCTATGGCGAGCGCTACCTGTCCTGGGTGTTCGCCCAGGACTTCTGGTCGACCCGCCTCTACCTCCCGCAGGCGATCGCGTGCGCGCTCAAGACCTCGGCCTACAACGAGACCCACTTCAACCACCCGCAGTTCACCGAGCTGATCACCGCGGCCCGCCGCACCACCGATCCCGCGCGGCGCCGCACGCTCGTGCAGGACGCGCAGCGGATCGAGCACGAGGAGGGCGGCCTGATCATCTGGGCGTTCGCCAACCAGGTCGACGGCTACAGCCACCAGGTCACCGGCCTGCAGCCGGCTCGCGAGCAACCCGTCTCGGCATACCGGTTCAACACGATCACGCTGAAGGGGAGCTGATGGGAGCCACCCCGCACACCCCGCGCACCCCGCGCCCCGCGCACACCGCCCCGTCCGCGTCGGCGTCGAGCGAGAGCGCCGCCGCCTCGAGCCGCCGCTCGCCGGCCCGGGCCTGGACCCGCTGGCTCGTCCGCCGGGTCCTGCTCGCCCTCGCCAGCCTCTGGGTGGTCTCGGTCATCGTCTTCCTCGCGACCACCGCCCTCGGCGACCCGGTCCGCGCGATCCTCGGCAAGGACTATGCCGTCAGCCCCGAGCGCGTCGCCCAGATCCGCGAGACGCTGCACCTGGACCAGTCGCTGCCCGAGCGCTACCTCACCTGGCTCGGCGGGCTGCTCCGCGGCGACCTCGGCACCAGCATCGCCAGCCAGCAACCGGTCGGCCAGCTCCTCGCCGACAAGGTCGCCAACAGCGCCTTCCTCGTCCTCGTGGTCGCCCTCGTGATGGTGCCGCTCTCGCTCGGTCTCGCGGTCCTGGCCGCGCGGCACCGCGGCCGCGCCGTCGACAACGTCCTGCAGGTCATCACCCTCGCGCTCGCGGGCGTGCCGGAGTTCGTGACGGGCATCCTGCTCGTGGCGCTGCTGTCCACCAGCGTCTTCCACGTCCTGCCCGCCGTCACGGTCCTGCCCGCCGGGGCGATGGTCTGGGAGCGTCCCGCGTCGCTGGTCCTGCCCGTGGCCACCCTCGTCGTCGCCGTCGTCCCCTACCTGATCCGCATCCTGCGCTCCAACCTCGTCGAGACCCTCGACTCGGACTACGTCGAGCTCGCCCGGCTCAAGGGCATCCCCGAGGACCGCGTGCTGCGCCGCCACGCCCTGCCCAACACCCTGGTCCCCACCGTCCAGGTCACCGCGCTGCAGCTGGCCTGGCTGGTCGGCGGCGTCGTCCTGGTCGAGTACCTCTTCAACTTCCCCGGCATCGGCGCGACCCTCGTCGACTCGGTCCGCAACTCCGACTACCCGATGGTGCAGGCGCTCGCGATGCTCATCGCCGCGGCCTACGTCCTGCTCAACCTCGTGGCGGACGCCCTGTCGATCCTGCTGACGCCGCGCGCCCGGACGGGGATGGTCGCATGAGCAGCAGCAGCAGCAGCAGCAGCACCAGCACCGGCGGCCAGACCGGCACCGGCACGCGCTCCCGGTCGCGTCTCGCCGGGCTGGCGCGCGACCCCCGCGTCGTCATCGGGACGATCCTGACCCTGGTCGTCGTGCTGCTCGGCGTGTGCGGCCCGTGGATCGCCCCGCACGGCGAGTTCGACATCGTGGGAAGGCCGTTCACGCGCCAGGGCTCCTTCCTCGGCACCGACTACCTCGGGCAGGACGTCCTGTCCCGGGTGCTGCACGGCGGGCGCGCCATCCTGGTCACCTCGGTCCTCGCGACCGTCCTGGGCGTGCTGGTGGGAGTCGTGTATGGCGTCCTCGCCGCCTACGCGGGTGGCTGGGCCGACGAGCTGCTGATGCGGGCCAACGACGTCCTCCTGGCGTTCCCGCAGATCCTCGTGGCGCTGCTCGTGCTGTCCGCCGTCAAGCAGCCGGCCTGGTGGGTGATCGTGCTGTTCGTCGGCCTCGCGCACTTCCCCCGGGTGGCGCGCGTGGCGCGCGGCGTCGCCCTGACCTATGTCCACCAGGACTTCGTCGGGGCCGCGGAGGCCATCGGCGAGAAGCGCTGGCGGATCGTGGCGACCGAGCTCGGCCCCAACCTCACCGTGCCGCTGCTCGCCGAGGCGGGGCTGCGCCTGACCTACTCCATCGGCCTCATCGCCGGCATCGGGTTCCTCGGGTTCGCCTCCGACCCCGGCGCCGCCGACTGGGGGCAGATGACCAACGAGAACCGACTCGGCCTGCTCGTGCAGCCCTGGGGCGTGCTCGCGCCGGTGCTGATCATCGCGGTCTTCACCATCGGCACCAACCTCATCGCGGACGCGCTGGGCGCCCGGGCCGCCAAGGGGGAGTGATGGACAGCACCGGACCCGCGAGAGACGCGGCGAGCACCACCCCCGACACCCCCGAGGGCCCCGTCTGCGTGGTCGAGGGCCTGCGCGTCGGGCTCACCGGACGCGGGCTCGACGTGGTCGAGGACGTCGACCTCGTCGTGTCCGCCGGCGAGGTGCTCGGCCTGGTCGGCGAGTCCGGCTCGGGCAAGACCACCACGGGCACGGCGCTGCTGGGCTATGCCCGCACCGGCGCCGAGATCACCGGCGGCCGCATCGACGTCGCCGGGCACGACCTGCGCTCGATGAGCTGGCAGCAGGTGCGGGCCGTGCGCGGGCTCGACGTCGGCTACGTCCCCCAGGACCCGAGCTCGGCGCTCAACCCCGCCATCCGGATCGGGCAGCAGCTGCGCGAGCTGCTGGACCTGCACTCGATCGGGACCCCGCAGGAGCGCGACGAGCGCGTCCGCGAGATCCTGCCCGAGGTGGGGCTGCCCGCCGACGACGCCTTCCTGCGCCGCTACCCCCACCAGCTGTCCGGCGGGCAGGTGCAACGGGTGGCCCTGGCCATGGTCTTCCTGCCGCGCCCGGCGGTGCTCGTCCTCGACGAGCCCACCACGGGCCTCGACGTCACGACCCAGGGCAAGGTCCTCGACACCCTCGGGGAGCTGTGCCGCCGGTTCGACGTCGCCGCGCTCTACGTCACCCACGACCTGTCGGTGGTCGCCACCATCGCCGACCGCGTCGCGGTGATGTATGCCGGACAGGTCGTCGAGGTCGGCGCCACGCGTGCGGTGTTCGCCGAGCCGGCCCACCCCTACACGCGGGCGTTGCTGCGCGCCATACCGCACCTGCACAAGCCCTATGCCCTCAGCGGCATCCCCGGCCTCGCTCCCGCACCGGGGCGACGGCCCGACGGGTGCCGCTTCAACGACCGGTGCGAGCACGCGGTCGAGGCGTGCCGGGCCACCCAGCCCGCCCTCGTCGAGGTCTCGCGGACGGGCGGCGAGAGCCACGTCGCGCGCTGCATCCGCGTCGACGAGCTGCCACCGTGGGACCCCGAGGACCGCGCGGTCAGCGACACCGTCCCCGACCGGGAGCGCGAGATCGTGCTCGAGGTCGCGGGGCTGGACGTGAGCTATGGCCGCACCCAGGTCGTCCACGACGTCAGCTTCGACCTGGCCCGCCGCGAGATCGTCGCGCTGGTCGGGGAGTCCGGCTCCGGCAAGACCACCACGTCGCGGTGCGTCGCCGGCCTGCACCAGGACTGGACCGGCCGGATCGAGCTCGAGGGCGAGCAGCTCGTGGCGTCGGCGCGGCGGCGCTCCCCGGAGCAGCGCAAGCGGGTGCAGTACATCTTCCAGAACCCCTACCAGTCGCTGAACCCCCGCCGCACGGTCGAGCAGATCCTCACCCGCCCGCTCGCGCTCTTCGGGATCGCTCGTGGCCGGGCGGCCCGCGAGCGCTCGGCGGAGCTGCTCGACCAGGTCCAGCTCGATCCCTCCCTGCTGAGGCTGCGCGCGGGGCGGCTGTCCGGCGGCGAGCGACAGCGGGTCGCGATCGCGCGAGCCCTCGCCGCCGAGCCGGACGTGCTGGTGTGCGATGAGATCACCTCCGCCCTCGACGTCTCGATCCAGGGCTCGATCACGGCGCTGCTCGACCGGATCAAGGCCGAGCGCGGCATCTCCATGCTGTTCGTGACGCACGACCTCGCCCTCGTGCGCTCGATCGCCGACCGCATCGTCGTGCTCAGCGACGGCCGGGTCGTCGAGCAGGGGCTCACGGCGCAGGTGCTCGACCACCCGCAGGAGGACTACACGCGCGAGCTGCTGGCCCACACCCCGCAGCTGGCCAACGCGTTCGACTGAGCCGACCGCCCCGGCCGTCAGCCGGCGGCGTCCTCGAGGAGGCTCCACAGGGCCGCGACCCCATCGGCCAGGGCCTGCTCCAGCTCGCCGACGTGCTCCGCGACACCGTCGGTCCAGCTCAGCGTGAACTCCACGACTCCTTGGTCGGGCAGCGGCACGTAGTAGATGCCGATGCCGCCCTCGCTCGTCGCCGCGAAGGCCGCCCGCACGATGCGCGAGGGGTCGCCCAGCGACGTCGTCGACAGGAAGTCGGTGGTGAGCCGGCCGTATGCCGGGTCGTCGTGCAGCGGCACGGCATACCCGTGGCGATCCGCCATCAGCCGCAGGCCGAAGAGGTGCCGGTCGATCCCCTGACCGCTCTTGCACCGCTTGACCTGCGTGCGGTGCGAGTCCAGGTGGGCCAGCAGGAGATCCGGGGTGGCGGTGCCGTCGACGAGGGCGCTCGCCAGCTCGACGGCCGCCCTGGTGTTGGGGCGCAGGCACTCGGTGCGGCCGCCCTGGTACTCCCGCATGTCCACGGACTCGTAGGTCGAGCGGACCCGGCCGTAGGTCCGCAGTTGGGCGTAGAGCATGACGGCCTGCAGGCAGGCGTCCATCGAGACCTTGACCGGCAGGGTGGGCAGCGGGCCGGCCGGCACGCGCAGGATGCGCACACGCTGCCGGTCCGCCTCGCGGGCGTAGTCGCCGACGCCCTGCTCCAGGGCCGCGCGCTGGTCGGCCGAGAGGGCCCAGGCGAGGGGCTCCGTCGACGCGGGCTCGTCGTGCGGGCCGCCCTGGTCGAGGGTCACGTCCTGGGCCCGGCCGAGGATCGCCACGAGGGTGGACCCGTCGAGGGTGCTGTGCTCGAGGTGCAGGCCCGTGAAGTCGTCGGCCAGGTCGACCTGCAGCGTGACCGGCTTGAACGGCCAGGCCAGACCGGGTGCGAACGCCACCTGCCGCAGGTGGTCCGCCGTGTCCGCTCCGTCCTCCGGCGCTGCGGCTTCGGTGGCTTCAGTGACCTTGGAGGCCTTGGAGGCCTTGGTGACCGCGGTGACCTCGGTGGACCCGGTGACCTCGGAGGCCTCGGCGGAGGAGTCGGTGAGGGCGATGAGGAACAACGCCTCCCGCAGCCGCGAGTAGGTGTGGGCGTTGTCGCCGTCCTGCTGCAGCTCGGCCAGCATCGCGGCGGCGTCGTCACCCGCGAGGTAGCCCGCAGCGGTGAACCCTGGCCCCTCGGCCTCCGGCAGCGCCACGACCTCGTCGAGCCCGGCGCGGATCGCCGTGACCGACAACGGTTCTCCGGAGGTGTCGCTCACGCCCACCGCCACCGCGCGCCCGCGCCACAGGGCCACGACCTCGCGGTCGGCGGCGTCCTGGCGGCCGGGCAGGAAGACGTCCAGGCCCTGCCTCGGGTCGCGGAGGCCGCCCTCGACGTGGTCCCACTGCTGCTGGCACAACGGCTCGCCGCGCGGGCTGACGTCGGCGCCCGCGTCCCCGCGCAGGTGCGCGAGGTAGGCCGCGGCCATCCGGTGCACCAGCTCGGCCGCGCGGTCCAGACCGCTCCCGGTCGTCGGCATGGCCAGCTCGAAGCCCACGTTGCTCGACAGCGGCAGCGCCACCCGCGTCACGTGGTAGGCCTCGAGCCAGGCCTCCCACAGCCAGCTCCGCCCGAGCGCGTCCTCCTCGGCCGCGAAGGCCTCGAGGGCGGACTGGCAGGCCGGCCCGTCGCCGGACGCGAAGGCCTCGACCGCACCACGCGTGACCTCGAGCTCCTCCGGCGACAGCAGCACGGCCACCGTCTCGAGATAGCGGTCGAGCGTCTGGCGCAGCGGGGGCACCGGCAGTGTCTTCGAGGTCGTGGGGGTGGGCGTGCTCGCAGCGGTCATGGACCCTCCTTGCGCGTCAGCCTAGCCACCGTCAGACGCGGGGCGGCGGCGTCATACGGCCCTGGAGCGATGCTGCCGGACGACAGAGTGGTCACAGACCCGACACCAGGGCGCCCCAGACGTCGGATCTGCGACCACTCTGTCGCAGCGGACGAACGACGGCCCCCTCCACACCGGGTGGAGGGGGCCGTCAGGTCGACGGGCGCGAGGCGCGAGGGACCAGGTCAGTTGGCGATCGAGTCGACGACCAGGGAGCCGGCGATGCCGAGCATGAAGACGTCCTTGGCCACGCCCGTGCCCTCCTGGGTGGGGCGGATGCCGTCGATCGTCATGCCGGGGGTCTGGCGGTACATGTTGAGCAGGCCGGCGCTGAACGCACCGAGGCCCGCACCGGCGAGCCAGCCCGGGACGACGGGGAGCAGCAGGGCCGCGCCGAGCGCGATCTCGCCGTAGGCCAGCGCCTGACCGAACTGCTTGGCCGGCACGTCCTTGAGCTGCGGGACGCCCACGGCGCCCATGTCGCGCAGGCCCTGGGCGGCCTCCTCGGGCAGGTTGCGCTTGCCGAGGCCGGAGTTGATCAGGAAGAGGCCGGTGGCGATGCGGGCGGGGGCTGCGGCGATGCTCATGCGTTGTCTCCTGGGGTCTGCGGGGTCAGATGGGTCACGGGTCGAACCGTACTCGTTGAAGCGTCAACGAAAAGTCACGCCCCGTTGTTCCCGCTGCGGGCGTGGACCCGGTCACAGTGTGTCACCGTCAACCAACTAGGGCGCGGCACAAGCCCTTCGGCGGCAGTGACGCCGCCCCGATGCAACGGAGCACGCGTGAGCCTCATCATCGTCCTGGCCGCCCTGGCCTTCCTCATGTACATGGCCTACCGCGGCCACAGCGTGATCCTCTTCGCCCCCATCGCGGCCATGGCGGCGGTGCTGGTGACCGACCCGCAGCTCGTGGCGCCCGTCTTCACCGGCCTCTTCATGGACAAGATGGTCGGCTTCATCAAGAACTACTTCCCCGTCTTCCTGCTCGGAGCGATCTTCGGCAAGCTCATGGAGACCTCGGGATTCGCCCAGGCCATCGTCACGTCGGTCATGCGGATCGTCGGGCCCAAGCGGGCCATGCTCTCGATCGTCCTGGTCGGGGCGATCCTGACCTATGGCGGCGTCTCGCTGTTCGTCGTCGTCTTCGCCGTCTATCCCTTCGCCGCAGAGATGTTCCGCCAGAGCGACATCCCCAAGCGGCTCATCCCCGCCACCATCGCGCTCGGCGCGTTCACCTTCACCATGGACGCCCTGCCGGGCACGCCCCAGATCCAGAACATCATCCCCACCACCTTCTTCGAGACCGACGCGTATGCCGCCCCGGTGCTCGGCCTCGTCGGGGGCGCGTTCGTGCTGGCGATCGGCATGGCGTACCTCGAGTGGCAGCGCCGGCGCGCCGCAGCACGCGGCGAGGGCTACGGCAAGGAGCACAGCAACGAGCCCACGGCATACGAGGGCGGTCGGCTGCCGCACGCTCTGCTGGCCATCGTCCCGCTGGTCCTGGTCGGCGTCGTCAACAAGGTCCTCACCACGGTCATCCCCGGGTTCTACGGCGAGTCCGTCTCGTTCAACCCGGCGGTGGTCGGGGCGGCCAAGCCCGTCAGCGTCCCCGTCGCCGCCAGCACCGCCATCTGGGCCGTCGAGGGGGCCCTGCTCGTCGGGATCCTCAGCGTCTTCGTCCTCGCGTGGCGGCCCGTGGTCACGTCCTTCGCCGAGAGCGCCAAGCCCGCCATCAGCGGGTCCCTGCTGGCCACCATGAACACCGCCTCCGAGTACGGCTTCGGTGCCGTCATCGCCTCCCTCGCCGGCTTCCTCACGGTCGCCGAGGGCTTCAAGGCGATCCCGAACCCCCTGGTCAACGAGGCGATCTCGGTGACCGCGCTCGCCGGCATCACCGGGTCCGCGTCGGGCGGGATGAGCATCGCGCTCGGCGCCATGGCCGACCAGTTCATCGCCAACGCGCAGGCCTCCGGGATCCCCATGGAGGTGCTGCACCGCGTGGCCTCGATGGCGAGCGGCGGCATGGACACGCTTCCCACAACGGCGCCGTCATCACGCTGCTCGCCGTCACCGGCCTGACCCACCGCGAGTCCTACAAGGACATCTTCGTCATGACCATCATCAAGACCGTCGCCGTCTTCGTCGTCATCGGCGTCTTCTACGCCACCGGCCTGGTCTGACCGCGCCGCACCCGGCCGTATGCCGCTCCTCCCGCCCGATCCGGCCTCCCACCACCCGACCCGACCTCGCCCGACCCGATCTCGCACCGCCCGATCCGACCCAGGGAGAACCTGATGAGCCCGACCATCGACCACACCGGCCGCGGCGCCCTCGTCACCGGAGCCGCCCCAGCGGCATCGGCGCCGCCTGTTGCGAGAGCCTCGCTGCGAGCGGGGCGCACGTCCTCGCCGTGGACCGCGACGCCGACGGACTGGCGGCGCTCGCCGCGCGGGTCCAGGGGGTCGAGGCCGTGCCCTGCGACCTGTCCGACCTCGACGGCCTCGCCGCCCTGCCCCACGACGTCGACATCCTGGTCCACAACGCCGGCATCCAGCACGTCTCGCCGATCGAGGAGTTCCCGCTCGAGCGGTTCGAGCTGATCATGCGGCTCATGCTGCACGCGCCGTTCTACCTCGTCCGCCAGTCCCTGCCCCACATGTACTCCCGCGGCTGGGGCCGGGTCGTCAACGTGTCGAGCGTCCACGGGCTGCGGGCGAGCGCCTTCAAGTCGGCGTACGTCACGGCCAAGCACGGCATGGAGGGCCTCAGCAAGACGGTGGCCCTGGAGGGCGCCGCGCACGGCGTGACGAGCGTGACGGTCAACCCGGCCTACGTGCGGACCCCGTTGGTGGAGAAGCAGATCGCCGACCAGGCCCGGACCCACGGCATCCCGGAGGACCAGGTCGTCGAGCAGATCATGCTGACACCGGTCGCCGTCAAGCGCCTGGTCGAGCCGGCGGAGGTCGCGGACCTCGTCACCTTCTTGACGGGTCCGTCCGCTGCCTCGATGAGCGGGTCGTCATACGCCCTGGACGGGGGCTGGACCGCCCACTGACCCCGGCCGAGGCTCCGCGGGCGGGGAGACGATCGCCTCCGCCAGGAGAACGCCCCTGACCCCTCACAACCTTGGAGGGGTCAGGGGCGTCCTAGATACGTAACGGTGACGCTACGAAGCGGTACCGTCGCGAATAGTGCAGTTGCCAATGATTCGCAAGGGAGAAGTGGATGTCTCGGGGGGACCAGGGAACGACGGTGCAGCGAGGGCGCGGCCGTCAGGTCGGGGGATCCGTGCTCGGGGTCGTCGTGCTCGGCGTCAGCGCCGTCCTGCTCGCGGCCTGCACGACCGGGAGCAACGACGGCGGCGGCCAGGCCGCGCGCTCCGGCGGGGCGAACGGCGCGACGTCGGGCGGGTCTGCAGGTTCCTCGGGTGCGGGCTCGACCCCGACGCCGACCCCCACCCAGGACGCGCTCGCCAAGGCCAAGGTCCAGGCTGCGCAGTACGACTACGACGGCGCCCTCAAGACGCTGTCCGCCGACGGGTCCGACGAGGCCAAGGCGCAGGTCGCCCAGGTGCAGGCCGCCAAGGCCAAGGCCGTGAGGTGGGCCGACAACACCAAGATCCCGCACCTCTTCTACCACTCGCTGTCCGTGGACCCCGCCAAGACCTTCACCGGTGGCTCGGAGGGTGTCGGGTTCAGCCAGTACATGGCGACGGTCGACGAGTTCAAGGCCCAGATCAAGCAGATGCACGAGCGGGGCTTCGTGCTGGTGCACCCGCAGCGCATCGCCAAGAAGGGCCCCGACGGGGTCATGCGCTTCCAGCCGATCATGCTGCCGCCCGGCAAGAAGCCCGTCGTGCTGTCCCTCGACGACCTCAGCTACTACGAGTACATGATGGGCAAGGGCTTCGCGAACGTCCTGATCAAGAAGGACGACGGCCGCGTCGTCAACACCTACACCGACCGGTCCGGCAAGACCGTCGAGGGCAGCTACGACTGCGTGCCGATCCTGGACGACTTCGTGCGCGAGCACCCGGACTTCGCCTACCACGGCGACAAGGGGTCCATCGCGATGACCGGCTACAACGGCGTCCTCGGCTACCGCACCTCCGAGCGCAAGTACGGCGCGAACCCCACCACCAAGGACGCCCAGGCCAAGGCCAAGGTCGTCGCCGACGCCATCAAGGCCAACGGCTGGAAGTTCGCCTCGCACTCCTGGGGCCACATCAACATGACCCGCAGCGGGCTCGGGCAGATCAAGGCCGACGCGGGCCGCTGGGACCGTGAGGTCCGCCCGATCCTCGGCGACACCGACCTGATGATCTATCCCTTCGGCGCCGACGTCTCCGACGCCAAGCCCTACAGCGACGCCAACCCCAAGGTCGCCTTCCTGCGCGGCACCGAGAAGTTCGACTACTTCTTCGGCGTCGACGGGACCTCGCCGAGCTGGGTGCAGCTCGGCCCGACGACCCTGCGGCAGGCGCGAGTCAACGTCGACGGGCTGTCGATGCAGCGTGCCCTCGACGGCAAGCGCTCCGCGATCACCCAGTTCTTCGACATCAGGTCCACGATCGACAAGAAGCGGCCCCTGCCCGTGCCGTCCATCGGCGGACCCACCGCCGGCGGCTGACTAGGATCGGCGGGTGCTGCGCATCGCCTCCTTCAACGTCAACGGGATCCGGGCCACGCAGCGTCGTGGCTTCGACGACTGGCTCGCCGCGCGCGGCTGCGACGTCGTGGCGCTGCAGGAGGTCCGGTGCCCCGTCCCGCTCCTGCCGGACGGCGTCTTCCGTGACTACCACCTGACGTATGACGCCGGCCAGACGGCCGGGCGCAACGGCGTGGCCGTGCTGACGCGCGAGGCGCCGGCCGCCGTGCGGAGCTGGGGTGCGGGCGTGCTCGTCCGCGCACCCGGCGACAGCCACGTCGAGCTGCGCGAGCACGCCGAGACCGGCTCTCTCGCCCGGGAGCTCAAGGCGTTCGCCGCCGAGGGGCGTTACGTGGAGGTCGATCTCGCGGACCAGCCGCTCACGGTGGCGTCCCTCTACCTCCCCAAGGGCGGGCTGCCCGCGCACCTGCAGCAACCGGGCCGGATGCGCGAGAAGCCCGACGGGGGAGCGAAGTACGAGCGCAAGATGCGCTTCCTGCGGGGCTTCGCGCGACACCTGACGGCGACCCGCCGGGCAGCCGCGGCGCAAGGCCGGGAGCTCCTCGTGATGGGGGACTTCAACGTCGCCCACACCCGGCTGGACGTCAAGAACTGGCGCACCAGCCAGCGCTCTGAGGGATTCCTGCCGGAGGAGCGCGAGTGGTTCGGGTCGATCCTGTCGCCGCGCTCGCTGGTCGACGTGGTGCGCCGGCTGCACCCGGACGTGGACGGCCCCTACTCGTGGTGGAGCTGGATGGGAGGGGCCTTCGACCGGGACACCGGCTGGCGCATCGACTACCATCTCGCCTCCCCGCGCCTCGCCAAGGCGGCGATCGCGGGCGGGACGGACCGCGAGGCCTCGGCGGCCGAGCGCCTCAGCGACCACGCCCCGGTCGTCGTCGACTACGACCTACCCCAGGTAGTCACAT
>NZ_DCYC01000067.1:837-9986 GCF_002330965.1 Arsenicicoccus sp. UBA2120 | reverse complement strand
GAACGGTGCTCAGCCCCCCAGGTCGGCCCGTCCTTTGAGCAGACTCAAGCGTCGCCGCTGGGCCGGGCGTGGAGCTCGAGGCCCAGGACGTCGAGAACCGCGGCCAGCTTGTCGAGCCGGAGCGTGGGCTTGTCGTGCTCCGCCTCCCGGACGAACCTCTCGGAGACGCTGGCCATCTCGGCCACGTCGATCTGCAGCAGGCCGAGCGAGCGACGCCGCTCGCGAATCTCGTGACCCAAGGACATGCTCGCCTCTTCCTGCCGTCCGTGCAGCGATTGTGCCCCGCACCGGCACGATCGCGCCGGTCCGGATTCAGGTTATCGCGCCAGGCGCCCCGTCGGGGCTCGTCGGCACGATCGTGCCGGTCGCGGGTGGGTGGGGCCGGGTAACGGTGGCCCTGTCGCCATACCGGCAGGATCGTGCCGGTATGGCGACAGCCAGAGGCCAGGTGCAGGCCCACCAGCAGGGCCCAGGCCAGGAGTGGTCCGCCGACATCAGGACCCATCACCTGAGGGTGCCCCTCACCCCGAAACCCCTCGAACCGCTGCGGACGGGGCCGGCGTGCCAGCATGAGCCACGACGCGCCACGCACCGCGCGACCTGCCCGTGATCCCCACCGCGAGGAGCCACCCATGTCCGTCCTTCGTACCAGCACCCCGCCCACCCGCTCGCAGGAGGTGACCCGGCTGACGCTGGGCGCCTTCATGGCGTTCGCCGGCGTCTCCCACCTCACCTTTGCGCGGCAGGACTTCCAGGCCCAGGTCCCGGGGTGGTTCCCGTTGGACGAGGACCTGGTCGTCCTGGCGTCGGGGGTCGTCGAGATCGGGCTCGGGGCAGCCCTGCTCGCCCTCCCGCGGCAGCGCCGGCTCACGGGCATCGCCCTGGCGGCGTTCTACGTCGCCGTGTTCCCCGGCAACATCGGCCAGTATGTCGAGGGCGTCGACGCGTTCGGCCTCGACACCGACGGCAGGCGCCTGGCCCGCTTGTTCGGGCAGCCCGCCCTGGTCGCCGCCGCGCTCTGGGCCGCGGGACTGCCCGAGCGCCGGGACCGGCGAGGCTCGCGACACGTCGGCGACGCCCCGCGCGAGGACCGACCGTGACGCCCTCGCGGGGTTCGGCCGAGGAGGTCGAGGTCGCCGGCCGGGTCGTCCGCGTCAGCAGCCCCGACCGCGTCTACTTCCCCGAGATCGGCGCGACCAAGCGGGATCTCGTCGACTACTACCTCGCGGTGGGCGAGGGGATCGTGCGGGCCCTGCGCGACCGCCCCTGCATGATGCACCGCTACCCCGACGGCCTGGCGGGCGACAAGGTCCACCAGAAGCAGCTCCCCAAGGGGGCGCCCGACTGGGTGGAGACGGCCCCGGTCTACTTCCCGCGGTTCAAGCGGACGGTGCGCGAGCTGTGCGTCACCGACCTCGCCCACGTCGTGTGGGCCGTCCAGATGAGCACCGTCGAGCTGCACCCGTGGAACAGCCGCCGCGCCGACGTGGAGCGGCCCGACGAGTGGCGCATCGACCTCGACCCGATGCCCGAGGCCGGGCTGGACCAGGTCCGTCAGGTGGCCGCGGTGGTGCACGAGCTGCTCGACGAGCTGGGCATCGTCGGCTACCCCAAGACCTCGGGCGGCCACGGTCTGCACGTCTACGTCCGGATCGCCCCGGACCACGAGCACGCCGACGTCCGGAGGGCGGCGCTGGCCTTCGCCCGCGAGGTGGAGCGCCGCGCGCCAGAGCTGGTCACCACCACCTGGTGGCGCAAGGACCGCGACCCCGCAGCGGTCTTCGTGGACTACAACCAGAACGCCCGGGACCACACGATCGCCGCGGCCTACTCCGTGCGCGGCACCCCCACGGCCACCGTCTCGTGCCCGATCACCTGGGACGAGGTCGCCGACGTGGAGCCGTCCGACCTGACCATCGCCACCGTGCCCGAGCGGTTCGCCCGGCTCGGGGACCTGCACGCCCACATCGACGACGTCGCCCACGACATCGCACCGCTGCTGGCGTGGGCGGAGCGGGACGAGCGGGAGGGCAGCGCCGGCCCTGACGGCCCAGACGGCCCAGAGACCCCGGAGAGCGACCCCACCATGCCGACCGATACACCCAGGATCTAGGATTTCCCCTGTCATTCCCGTGGAAGATACGGGGAGGCTAGACCGAACGGCCCAGGGAGGTGTTGTGCCAGAGCTGGGCCGACACGGCGACAACGACCTGTGGCTGCGGCAGCTGCGCCTCGTGGGTGTGGGCCTGCCGGCGCTGTTCATCGTCATCGTCCAGCTGCTGCGGCCGATCTTCTTCGACCGCTACTGGCCGCGGGACGGCGACACCATCGTCAGCGTCCTCACGGCGCTGGCCGCGATCGCGTTCGGCCTCATGATGTTCCGGCTCATCCACCAGCTCGTGGAGGACGACCGCTATCGGTCGACCGTCACCGAGCGCGACCGGATCGCGCGCGAGCTGCACGACTCCCTGGCCCAGGTGCTGGGCGCCACGCAGCTGCGGCTCCAGGCTGCGGCATACCACCCGGCGGTCCAGGACCACGACGACCTCAAGACCGAGCTGGCCGACGTCGCCCACGACTGCCAGGACGCCTATCGCGACGTGCGGGAGGCGATCCTGGGGCTGCGCGAGCACAACCGCACCGACCACACCTTCCTCGAGGGCCTGGCCAGCTATGCCGAGAAGTTCTCGCGGCAGTCCGGCATCGACACCACGGTCGTCGCCGAGATCCCCGGCGAGCCCTCCCTCACCCCGCACCGCGAGGTCCAGGTCATCCGGATCATCCAGGAGGCCCTGACCAACGCGCGCAAGCACTCCGGGGCCCGGCGAGCCCGGATCACCGTCGACGAGACACTGGACTGGACGAGCTTCGTCGTCGAGGACGACGGCCAGGGCTTCGTGGTCGACGTGGCGCCGGGCGAGCGCGAGGGCTTCGGCCTGCACTCCATGCGGGAGCGCACCGAGCTCGTCGGTGGCCGCCTGCTCGTCGAGTCCGGCCCCGGGCTCGGCACCAAGATCACCATCACGGTGCCCCGCGGTCAGCGCGGCACCCGTCACCCCTCCGGGATGTCCGTATGACGAACGCCGCCGACCCCACGACCGCGCGCCCCACCCGGGTGCTGCTCGTCGACGACACCGCGTTGTTCCGCCGCGCGATCGCGACGCTGGTCGACGCCCAGCCGGACCTGGAGGTCGTCGGCCAGGCCGACAACGGCCTCGAGGGCGTCGAGCAGGCGCGACGGCTGCAGCCCGACCTGGTGGTCATGGACATGGAGATGCCGGTCATGACGGGCATCGAGGCCGCCAAGGTGATCCTCGAGCAGCTCCCCGGCATCAAGGTGTTCATGCTGACGGTCTGCGACGACGACGAGCGGCTGCTCGGGGCCATCCGCATGGGCGTGCACGGCTACCTGCTCAAGGACCTGCACCCCGAGGAGCTGTTCGCCATGCTCCGGTCGGCGGCCCGCGACGAGACCCCGGTGTCTCCCCAGCTGGTGGGCCGCCTCCTGGCCGAGCTGCGCGGGGGCGGCGCTCGGCATACCTCTCCTGCCACGGCGCAGGCCGCGGAGCCTCAGCTGTCCCAGCGCGAGATGGACACCCTCAAGCTCGTCGCGCGGGGCATGTCCAACCGCGAGATCGGTCGCGCGCTGTCGATCACCGAGGGCACCGTCAAGAACCACGTGCACAACGCGCTGCACAAGCTCGGGCTCGACACCCGCATCCAGGCCGCGGCCTACATGGTGCGCTCGGGCTATGCCGAGCCGCCGCGCACCGACTGATCCCCTGCCGCCCCTGACCCATGGGTACAGCCTGGGGGATCCTGCATATACCTCTTTTCTATCCATCGACGGATGGTCCGGGCCCCACCACCGGCCGCAGGATGAGTGCGATGGACGTGCCGACAGCGGCAGGTCCGCACGCGCACGCAAAGGATGGTGACGAGGTGGCCGCTCCCCAGGGGTCGCGCCTCGGGTGGCTCATGTCACCCAGAGGACTCTTCTCCGTCTTCCTGTCCCTGGGCATCGGCACCCTGGTCGGCGTCGTGCTCTTCACGATGGTCTACGCCAATGGCGCTTCGTACCTCTCGAGCGACCCGAAGGCCTGCGTCAACTGCCACGTGATGAACACGGAGTACAACGCCTGGGTCAAGTCCAGCCACGGCAAGGTAGCGACCTGCAACGACTGCCACACCCCCCACGACCTGGTGGGGAAGTACCTGACGAAGGCCGAGCACGGGTGGAACCACTCCCTCGCCTTCACGACCGGCAACTTCCCGCAGAACATCCAGATCAAGGAGCGGAGCCTGGCGACCGTCGAGGAGAACTGCTTGCGCTGCCACCAACAGCTGGTGGAGGGCATCCAGCACAGCCGGCCCCCCAACCAGAAGGTCTCGTGCGTGCAGTGTCACGCCGACGTCGGGCACATGAGGTGAGGACATGAACGCGACAGCATCTGACAATCCCAAGGGCGCGAGGAAGCGTCGTGGCGGAGGCCGCAAGGGACTCCTGGCCGCGATCGTCCTGGCCACCGCGTTGGTGACGGTGGGCGTCGTCGCCCTCCTCGTCAACATCTTCCAGCACAAGCAGGAGGCCCAGGACACCAACTTCGCGGTGGTGCAGCTCGACGAGACCGTCGTCGACCCGGCCGTGTGGGGCAAGAACTTCCCGCTGCAGTACGACATGTACAAGCGGACCACCGACCAGCAGCGCACGAAGTTCGGTGGCTCCGAGGCGGTGCCCCACGTCCCCGAGGGCGCGGACGCCCGCACCACCGTGGCGGGGCAGAAGCTCGAGAAGGACCCGCGGCTCGTCCAGATGTGGGCCGGCTACGCCTTCGCGACCGACTACCGCGAGAAGCGCGGCCACGCCTACATGCTCGTCGACCAGCGAGACACCAAGCGGGTCAACGAGTTCAAGCAGCCGGGCACCTGCCTCAACTGCCACGCCTCCATGGCCAAGGTCTACAAGGACCTCGGCAACGGTGACGCCAAGGCCGGCTTCGACAAGATCAACCACATGACCTACCAGGAGGCCACCAAGCTGGTGGACCACCCGGTGGCCTGCATCGACTGCCACGACCCCAAGACGATGCAGCTGCGGATCACGCGTCCGGCCTTCCAGGAGGGCATCAAGGCGCTCAAGGCCAGCCAGGGCGTCCCGAACTTCGACGTCAACACCCAGGCCACCACCCAGGAGATGCGCTCCTTCGTCTGCGCCCAGTGCCACGTGGAGTACTACTTCAAGGGCAAGGACAAGACGCTGACCTTCCCGTGGGCCAAGGGCGTCAACCTGGACAACGAGTTCGCGTACTACCAGGAGGTGGGCTTCACCGACTGGGAGCACAAGACGACCGGCACCCCGATGCTCAAGGCCCAGCACCCTGAGTTCGAGATGTGGAACCAGGGCGTGCACGCCAAGGCCGGCGTGACCTGCGCTGACTGCCACATGCCGTACACCGCGGTCGGTGCGCAGAAGGTCTCCGACCACTGGGTCCGCAGCCCGATGCTGAACGTCAACAAGTCCTGCCAGGTGTGCCACCACGCCTCCGAGGACGAGCTGAAGTCCCGCGTCGAGACGATCCAGACCCGCGTGGCCACCAGCCGCAGCCAGGCCTTCGACGGCCTGACCGCCCTGATCAAGGACCTCGAGGACGCCAAGAAGGCCGGTGCTCCCGAGGACCGGATCGTGGCCGCGCAGACCTGGCACCGCAAGGCGTCGTTCTACATCGACTACGTGATCTCGGAGAACTCGACGGGCTTCCACGCCCCCGAGGAGTCCATCCGCTACATGCAGACGGCGACCGACGCGGTCCGCAAGGGCCAGCTCGCCCTGCTGGGCAAGGAGAAGGCCGACCCGACCGCCGCCAAGGCCTTCCAGATGTGGAAGGAGAAGAAGGCCGCCGACGCCAAGGCCGCTGCCGCCGGCCCCAAGGCTCCGGCCACGCCGGCAGCGACGGCGACGCCGACGCCCACCCCGTCTCGCTGACGGGATCGGAGGGGCACCGCACCCGACTCGGTGCCCCTCCCACACGGACCAGACCGCCTCGTGGGGACGAGGCGGTCTGCCCGTGCGTGGGGGTCCTGGCCCGCCCTCTCCCGCGACGGCCGGGGCACAGGTCCGGTCTATCCCCGCGGCCGTCGTCTATATCCTCTAAATACCTTGGTTCTATCCAAGACGTGCCCTACGACGGATGGTCCGACCGGGTGGTCGAGGCGGAGGCTGGGGTCATCGGACTCCCCGCGGCCCACCGGCCGCCCGAGCACAGGACACTCGTATGACGCAGCGCCAGGCGCCCCAGACACCACCCGCAGGCGGCGGCACCCCCGCCCCGACGCACGAGAGCGGCGACCTGCGCCAGGCCCTGCTCGCGTCGCTCGGCCTCCCCGCCGACGCCACGCCCGAGGCGGTCGAGGCCGCCCACGAGCACGTCGCGACATACCTCTCCTCGGCACCGACCGAGCTGTCCGGCTGGGCCACCCAGCAGGCGACGGCCGCCGACGCGGCCCACGCCGTGCTCACCGGCAAGGCCGGCGACGTCCTGAGCCGCCGCGCGACGCCCGTGACGGCGGCTCGGCGGACGGGCGACCGGCCGCAGATCCCCAAGCTGGTCACCGTGCTCGGGTCCATCGCACTGATCGCCGCCATCGTGGTCGGCGTCTACGTCTGGGGCCCGTCCCGCAACCCCACGCAGGCCAACCCGCCCGTGGCGATGGCGGACCAGGCGGCCGCGGGCGCCACCGCCAAGCCGTCGCCGACCGCCACGACCCTGGACACCGCCAAGGCCAAGGCGCTCGAGGACAAGATCAAGGCCAACCCCAAGGACGAGCAGGCCATGGCCGAGCTCGGTGACCTCTACTTCGGGGCCAACCACTTCCAGAAGGCCGCGGCCCTGCGGCAGAAGATGCTGGCGCTCAAGCCCAACGACACCAACCTGATGCTGTCGACCGGGGTCGCGCTCTTCAACGCCCGCGACCTCAAGGGCGCCGAGGCCCAGTGGAACAACGCGATCAAGGTCGACCCCAAGAAGGCCGAGGCGTACTACGACCTGGGCTTCCTCAAGCTCAGCCAGACCCCGCCCGACTCCGCCGGCGCCAAGGCGCTGTGGGACAAGGTCATCGAGCTCGACCCCAACGGTCCGCTGGCCCAGAAGGTCCAGAACCACATGGGCGCGATCATGACGCCCGCCCCCACCGGCGCCGCCCACGGCTCCGGGGCCACGCCCGCACCGACGACCAGCAAGTGACATGGACGGGATCACCATCCCGCTCGCGCTGCTGGCGGGAATCGTCGCCTTCGCCTCACCCTGCTTCCTGCCGGTCGTGCCGGTCTTCGTGAGCTATGTCGCGGGGACCTCGCCGGTCGGCGGGGGACGGGCCCGGCGCAACGCCGCCGCCCAGGCCCTGGCCTTCGTGCTCGGCTTCGGGGTCGTCTTCATCGCCCTGTGGTGCTCCATCGGACTGATCGGGTATGCCGTCGGCGACCACCGCGACGCCCTGCGCATCATCGGCGGGGTCGCCCTGATCGTCATGGGCCTGCACGTCGCCCGGCTGATCGAGATCCCCGTCCTCTACCGCGAGGTCCACGCCCCCGTCGGCGGCCGGCCGCAGCTCCCGGGGCAGCAGGCCCCGACATACCGGCGATCCCTGCTGATGGGCCTCGCCTTCGGCGCCGGCTGGACCCCGTGCATCGGACCGGTCCTCGGCGGCGTCCTCGGGCTCGCCACGGCGAGCGACTCGGTGGGGCGCGGCGCGCTCCTGCTGGTCGCCTTCGCCCTCGGTCTCGGCATCCCCTTCGTGCTCGTCGCGATGGGCGCCACCGAGATCACCGCCCGTCTCGGCTGGCTGCGCAAGCACGAGATGGCGATGTCCCTCCTGTCCGGCGCGATGCTCGTCCTCATCGGGTTCGCCATGGTCACCAACATCTTCGGCAAGCTGTCCGGCCTCATCCCGGCCGTCGGCGTGTGAGACAGGCAGAGCTCATGAGCAACGACACCCACCTCCTGACCGAGGACACGATCGAGTCCGCCGACACGATCCGCATGCCCCGGCCGCTCTACAAGGTCTATCGGGTCTTCATCTCCAAGCGCACCGGCATCGGCCTCATCCTCGCGATGGGCTTCCTCACCCTCATGGGGACGCTGATCCAGCAGTCCACGGAGAACAACCGGGCCGACGCCACCGCCTACGCCGACTGGCTGGACTCGGTGCGGCCTCGCTACCAGGGCTGGACCGGAGTGCTGGACCTGCTCGGCATGTTCAACGTCTTCGGGTCCTGGTGGTTCAAGGCCGTCAACGTGCTGCTGTGCATCTCGATCCTGTGCTGCATCATGCACCGCATCCCGCTGCTGTGGAAGCGGGCCACCCGCCCCCAGCTGCACGTCACCGAGGGATTCTTCGCCCACGCGAGCATCCACCACGACGTGACCGCCCCGGTGCCCGCCGAGCAGAGCCTCGAGCACCTCCGCACGACCATGCGGCGCAAGGGCTATCGCGTGATCGACGACCCCCGCGGGCCCGGCCTCAACCTCTACACCGACAAGTTCCGGTGGCCGCCGTTCGGCACGATCTTCGCCCACGTCGCGTTCGTCATCATCCTGCTCGGCGTCCTGGTCACGTCCAACACCGGCTTCTCCGAGGACAACGTCCCCGTCTCGATCGGTGACCGCGTCGACATCGGCCACGGCACCGGCCTGACCATCACCGCCACCTCCTTCTCCGACACCTACTACGAGGACGGCCGGCCCAAGGACTACGTCAGCCACCTCGTCCTCTACAAGGACGGCGTGCAGGTCAAGGAGCAGGACACCCGGGTCAACGAGCCGCTGCGCTACGAGGGGGTCAAGTTCTTCCAGGCCAGCTTCGGCTTCGCAGCCCGCATCCAGGTCAAGGACTCCACCGGCAAGGTGCTCCACGAGGGTGGCGTGCCGCTGCAGTACACGACCGAGGACCAGAAGAACTCCTTCGGCAAGCTGCCGCTGCCGAACCAGGGCGTCGACGCCTTCGTCATCACGGCGGCCTCCGGGCAGACCGACGCGCAGATCCAGCCGGGCGACGTCGCCATCAAGGTGCAGCCCACCGACCAGGACAGCACCATCGGCCAGAAGGTCATCACCCAGGGCCAGACCGCGCAGATCGGCGACCTGACCTACACC
>NZ_DCYC01000067.1:450-717 GCF_002330965.1 Arsenicicoccus sp. UBA2120 | reverse complement strand
TACACCTTCCTGCGCGAGCAGCAGTACACCGGGCTCATGGTCTCCGACGACCCGGGCGCCCTGTGGGTCTGGGTCGGCTCCACGATGATCGTCGCCGGCATGACCATCACGATGTTCTTCCGGCACCGCCGGATCTGGGTCCGCGTCCAGCCGTCCGGCGACGGCTCGCGCATCCGCCTCGCCTCGTCCGAGCGCCACGACACGGCCTACGAGGGCTGGGTCTCCCGCCTCGTCGACGATCTGTCCGCCGACCTCGGCGCCACGCCC
>NZ_DCYC01000067.1:0-182 GCF_002330965.1 Arsenicicoccus sp. UBA2120 | reverse complement strand
CCCCGGGCCACCACACCACCGCCGGTCGTGACCACGACCGCGCCGACCTTGCCAGCACGGTAGGAGCCTGACGATGTTCGCCCTCTCCCAGTACGCCCTGATCGCGGGGACGATCCTCGTGTGGCTCGGTGTCGCCGCCACGATCGTCAACCTGACCCGCAAGCCCGCCGAGCGCGAGGCGA
>NZ_DCYC01000034.1:0-12474 GCF_002330965.1 Arsenicicoccus sp. UBA2120 | reverse complement strand
CAGGTCACGTCCCGTCGGGTGTCCGCCCGGGGCGGGGCTCAGGCCTCGACGCGCTCGAGGGACGGACGGAGGTCCTCCGCGGGCGGGGTCCAGGTGGCAGCCTCGGCGTCGACCTGCTCGCCGGACCGGATGTCCTTGACCGAGTCGGACGCGCCGTCGGCCCCGAGGAACCACACGAACGGGATCGAGCGACGGTCGGCGAACTTGATCTGCTTGCCGAACTTCGCTGCGCTGGGGGCGATCTCGGTGGCGATGCCACGACCGCGCAGCTCCGCGGCGACGGCCATCGCGCGGGAACGGTCCTCCTCGACGCCGAGCGCGACGACGACGCAGGTGGGCGTCGGGCGGGACGCACGGACCACGCCGGTCGACACGAGCCTGGCCAGGAGCCGGGACAGGCCGATCGAGATCCCCACCCCCGGATAGGTGGTGCGCCCGTCGGAGGCCAGGGCGTCATACCGACCGCCGGAGCAGATCGAGCCGTAGGACTCCTGCCCGACCAGCTGGGTCTCGTAGACCGTCCCGGTGTAGTAGTCCAGCCCACGCGCGACGCGCAGGTCGGCGACGAGGACGCCGGGGCGCTGGGCCATGGCGGCCTCCATGACGGCGGTGAGCTCGGCGAGGCCTTCGTCGAGGGTCGGGTGCGAGACCCCCAGCGCCCGCACCCGGTCGGCGAAGGACGTGTCGGTGGAGGAGATCTCGGCGAGCGCGAGGCACTGCCCGATCTGCTCGTCCGTCGCGCCGGCCTCCGCCAGGAGCTCCGTGACGCCCTCCGGTCCGATCTTGTCGAGCTTGTCGACGATCCGCAGGGTCCCGACGACGTCGGTCAGGCCGAGCCCGAGGTAGAAGCCCTCGGGGATCTTGCGGTTGTTGACCTGGATCCGGTACTCCCCGATCGGGAGCTTGCTGAAGACGTCGGCAATCACCAGCGGCATCTCCGCCTCGTAGTGCGCGGCCAGCGAGCCCGCGTCGACGATGTCGATGTCGCACTGGGTGAACTCGCGGAAGCGGCCCTCCTGGGGACGCTCGCCGCGCCAGACCTTCTGGATCTGGTAGCGGCGGAAGGGGAAGGTCAGCTTGCCGGCGTTCTCCAGGACGTAGCGGGAGAACGGCACGGTCAGGTCGAAGTGCAGGCCGAGCGCCTTGTCGGGGTCGCCGGCCTCGGCGTCGGAGTCGGTGGCGCTGCCGCCGTCGGCGTCGCCGGCGAGGCGGTGCACGCCGTAGATCTCCTTGTCGGCGTCACCCCCCTTGCCGACCAGGCGCGAGACGGGCTCGACGGCGCGGGTCTCGACGCTGACGAAGCCGTGCAGCTCGAACGTCTCGCGGATGACGTCGAGGAAGAGCTGCTCGACGACGCGCTCGGCGGGCAGCCACTCGGGGAAGCCGGACAGGGGGGCGATCTTGACGCTCACGGTGGATCAGAGTCCTTTGAGATAGGGGTTGGTGGCCCGCTCGCGCTCCATGGTGGTCGCGGGGCCGTGGCCGGGCAGGATCAGGGTGTCGTCGGCGAGCGGGAGCACCACGTCGCGCAGGCTGCGCATCATGGCCTCGTGGTCGCCGCCGGGCAGGTCGGTGCGTCCGACGGAGCCGGCAAAGAGCACGTCTCCGGCGAGCACGGTGCGCTCGGCCTCGACGGGGATGCCGTCGGGCGTGCCGGGGAGCGTGAACATCACCGACCCCTCGGTATGCCCGGGCGCGTGCGCCACGTCGACGCCGAGCCCGGCCAGGTCGAGGTGCTGGTGGTCGACGATCGACTCGACGCGCGGCGGCTCGCGCCAGGACCACGCCCGCCCGAACTGCTGCTCGAACATCGCGACCAGCTGCGGGTCGAGCGAGGCGGCCGGGTCGGCGAGCCGATAGCGGTCGTCGGCATGGATGTATGCCGCCAGGTCGGCGTCGTCGCCCGTGGTGCACACCGGGGTCACCGAGTGGACGTGGTCGACGTGACCGTGGGTCAGCAGGACGGCGGCCGGCTTGAGGCGGTGCTCTGTGAGGACGGCGCGGAGCTGCTCCACCACGCCGATGCCCGGGTCGACGACGAGGCACTGCTCGCCGGCGGCCGGGGCCACGACATAGCAGTTGGTGGCGAAGGCCTGGGCGGGGAAAGCGAGTACGAGCACCGCGTCAGCCTACTGGGAGGCCGGGGACGCGCGGGGACGGGGCGTCGCCGGCGAGATCGGGTCGGCCGCGCCTCCCGCGGCCCGTGAGAGGGCAGGTATGGCGGCTCCCCGGCAACCGGAGCAGCCGTCTTCGCCCTGTCGGCGAGATGTGTCCGCTGCAGGCGCGGCGGGCGAGGCCTCGCGGTGGTCTTCCCTAGACTCGGGCGCGTGACGAGGGAGCAGGAGCGCGCGCGGGCCAAGCGGCGCCACGACAAGGTCCAGGCCGCGCAGCAGCGCAAGGCGGAGAAGCGCGAGCGGACGCGACGCCTGGTGGCGGTGATCGCGACGGTGGCGATCGTGCTGGCGACGGTGGTCGGGGTGGCGCTGTCGATGCGGCCGCGCGGCGACTCGACCGATGCCGCCGGCGCCACGGCAGCGAGCACACCTGCGGCGACCCCGTCCGGCATACCTCCGTCCGGCGCCGCCGCCCCCACCGGCACCGCCTCGGGGCGCTGCACGACGCCGCCCGCGCTGCAGACCAAGCCCAAGCAGTTCACGGCGGTCCCCGACAAGGCGACCGCCGAGGGCGCGACCTGGGTGGCGACGCTGCGGACCAGCTGCGGTCCGGTCACGCTCGAGCTCGACGGCAAGGCCGCCCCGCAGACGGTCGCGTCCTTCCTGCACCTGGCCCGCGAGGGCTACTGGGCTCCAAGCCCGTGCCACCGCCTGACCACCGGGGGCCTGTCGGTCCTGCAGTGCGGCGACCCGACGGGCACGGGTGCGAGCTCCCCCGGCTACGGCTTCGGCATCGAGAACGCGCCCGGCGACGGGGCCTATCCCCGCGGCGTGATCGCCATGGCCCGCACGCAGGACCCCAACAGCAACGGCGGCCAGTTCTTCGTCGTCCACCAGGCCTCGACGCTGCCCACCGACGGAGGTGGCTACTCGATATTCGGCAAGGTCACCGGCGGGATGGATATTGTGGACCAGATCGCCGCGGCGGGGTCCGACGACTCCAACGGCCAAGGCGACGGCCGTCCGAAGACCCCGATCAGCATCCTCGAGGTCTCCGTCACCAAGAAGAAGGCATGACTGTGTCCGATCAGCCCGAGCAGCCGACCACCCAGCCCGTCGACGCCGAGGTCGACGCTGCCGTGTCGTCCGAGGCCCCGCAGGCCGCCCCCGCCGAGACCGGCGTCGAGGCGCCGGCGGAGGAGAGCGTGCCTGCCGACGCGGACAGCACCGTCGCCACCAAGACGAGCACCTCCGCGAGCGAGGGCAGCGACGTCACTCCCGAGGCCACCTCCTCCGCCAGCGAGGGCGTCACCATGGACGAGCCGGCCGCCGCGCCGGCCACCGAGGAGACCGCCCCCGCCGAGCAGGCTGACGCAGCGCCGGAGGCGACGCCCGCCGCCGAGGAGTCGGCTCCCGCCCAGGAGTCGGCTCCCGCCCAGGAGGCCACGCCCGCCGCCGAGGACGCCCCCGCGGCGGAGACTCCGGCGGCGGAGACTCCGGCGCCGGACGCGAAGCCCGCGGCCGCACCGGCCCCGAGCCCCGTCCCGACCCCGGCCGCCGTGCCGACCCCGGCCGCGATGCCGAAGCCCCCGGCTCGTCCGGCCCCCGCGTCCCCGTCGGGCGTGCCGGCACCGATCGCCCCGCCCGCCGGCCCGCCGAGCAACGCGGCGACCTTCGGCCGGGTGGCCGAGGACGGCACCGTCTACGTCCGGACCCCGGACGGCGAGAAGGCCGTCGGTTCCTACCCGGGTGCGAGCAGCGAGGAGGCCCTGGCCTACTTCGCCCGCAAGTACGACGAGATGTGGGCGGCGTCCGAGCTGCTCTATCACCGCGTGCTGCAGACCGGCCTGTCCGCCAAGGAGGCCACCGAGGACCTCGCCAAGCTGCGCGAGCACATCGGTGAGGCCAACGTCGTCGGCGACCTGCCCGGCCTGGACGCCAAGGTCGAGTCCATCGCCACCGCCATCGAGGCGCGCCGTCAGGTGGAGGCGACCGAGCGCGCCGCCGCCCGCGACCAGGCCCGCACCGAGCGCGAGGCGATCGTCGCCGAGGCCGAGAAGATCGCGGCCCAGGACCCCGCCAAGACGCAGTGGAAGGCGAGCGGCGCCCGCATCCGCGAGCTCCTCGACGACTGGAAGAAGCACCAGCGGTCGTCGGTCAAGCTCGACCGCGAGTCCGAGAACTCCCTGTGGCAGCGCTTCAGCACGGCCCGCAACTCCTTCGACAAGGCCCGCCGGGTCTACTTCGCCGAGCTGGAGTCCACCCAGTCCGAGGCCAGGGCCGCCAAGGAGAAGCTCGTCGCCGAGGCCGAGAAGCTGTCGGCCAGCAAGGAGTGGGGCCCGACCGCGGGCGCCTTCAAGCGCCTGATGGACCAGTGGCGCAAGGCCGGTCGCGCCGGGCGCAAGGAGGACGACGAGCTGTGGGGCCGGTTCAAGGCCGCCCAGGACGCGTTCTTCAACGCCAAGGACGAGGTCTCGGCCGAGGAGGACAAGGAGTTCCGCGCCAACCTGGAGGTCAAGGAGGGTCTGCTCGAGCAGGCCCGGGCGATGCTGCCGATCAAGGACCTCAACGCCGCCAAGTCCGCGCTGCGCACCATCCAGGACAAGTGGGACGCCGCCGGCAAGGTCCCCCGCTCCGAGATGGGCCGCATCGAGGGCGAGCTGCGCAAGGTCGAGCAGACCGTGCGCGACGCCGAGGACGCGAAGTGGAAGAAGTCGAACTCGGAGGTCAACCACCGGGCGTCGGCCTTCGCCGAGCAGATCGAGAAGGCGCTGGAGAAGGAGAACAAGGCCCTCGACAAGGCCCGGGCCTCCGGCGACGAGAAGAAGATCAAGGCCGCCGAGGAGTCCCTCGCCTCCCGTCGGGCCCTGCTCGAGATGGTCCACAAGGCCCAGGCCTGACCTACCTCAGGTAGGCACATCCGCCCGACTTCGCACGCCACGGGGATGTGACGAAGCCCGGCCGACGTGTCGAGGTCAGGCTGATCCGGCCAGGGGCCCGCACCCGCGAGGGGGCGGGCCCCTCGGCATACGGGCACTGCTGGATCGTGGATCGAGGCCCGACCCCCGGCGTGATCCACCGATCGGTGGAGGATCGGTGTGGCCACCCGGTCGATGCCGCCGGGGTGGGTCCGCGAGCACGCTGGGGACATGTCCCTCATCCACGTCTCGTCCCTCACCAAGTCGTATGACGCCCGACCGGTCGTCCGCGGCGTCGACCTCGACGTCGAGGCCGGCGAGATCGTCGGCGTCCTCGGCCCCAACGGCGCCGGCACGTCGACCCTGGTGGAGTGCATCGGCGGTCTGCGCCGCCGCGACTCCGGCACGGTCCGCGTCGACGGGCTTGACCCCGACGACGACCCGCCCGCGCTGCGCGCCATCCTCGGCATGCAGCTGCAGGAGGCTCGCCTGCCCAAGAAGACGACGCCCCGCGAGGTCCTCGACCTCTACCGCTCCTTCTATCCCGCCCCTCGGGACACCGACGAGCTGCTCGCACGCTTCGGTCTCTCGGTCCAGGCGGACCAGCGCTTCGAGCGCCTCTCGGGCGGCCAGCAGCAGCGGCTGTCGGTGGCCCTCGCCCTGGTCGGCAACCCGCGCATCGCCATCCTCGACGAGCTGACCACCGGTCTGGACCCGGCCGCGCGCCGCGAGATCTGGGCCTTCCTCGCCGAGCTGCGGCGCGACGGCGTCACGATCCTGCTGGTCACCCACTTCATGGAGGAGGCGCAGCACCTCTGCGACCGCGTCGCGATCCTCGACGGCGGCCGGGTCACGGCCTTCGACTCCCCCGACGCGCTCGCGAGCGCAGCCGGCGGCGTCCAGCGCATCCGGTTCACCCCGTCGCGGCCGCTCGGAGGGCAGGAGACCGCCCGGCTGCTCGACCTGCCCGACGTCACCGACCTGACGGTCGACGGCGACCGCGTCACCGTCACGGGCGGCGAGGACGCGGTCGGCGCCCTCGTGACCCACCTCGCGGCGATCGGGGTCAGCGCGCGCGGGCTCCGCGTCGAGGCGCCCAACCTGGACGACGCCTACCTGTCCCTCACCACCCCGCGCCGATCCGAGGACCAGCGATGACCTCCACGCCCTCCACGCCCTCCACGCCCTCCACGCCCTCCACGCCCTCCACGCCCTCCACGCCCTCCGCCCCGTCCAGCACCGCCACCCCCGCGAGGGTCGCCCCGCCACCCCGCCGGTCGGCGCTCGGGGCCATGACCGCCAACGAGTCCCGTCTGCTGCTGCGCGAGCCTGGGCTGGTGGTCTGGGCCGTGCTCATCCCCGTGGTCGCCGACGTCGTCCTGGCTCTCGTGCCCGCCACCCGCGCCGCGTCCGCGGACCTCGGCGGCTGGAGCTTCTCCCAGGTCTACCTGCCGGTGCTCGTGCTGTTCACGGCCAGCCTGCTCACGGTCCAGGGCATGCCCACGATCCTGGCGCAGTACCGCACCGACGGCGTGCTCAAGCGCCTCCGCACGACCCCGGTCTCCCCCGCCGTGCTGCTGGGCGCGGTGATGATCTCACTCGGCGCGGTGACCCTGGTCGTGGCCGTCGCGATGGTGGCGATCCCGACCGTCCTGGGCAACCCACCGCCCGGCAACGTCCTGGCGTTCGCGCTCGTCACCGTGCTGTCCCTCGGCGCGTTCCTGTCCATCGGCGGTCTCGTCAGCGCGCTCGCCACCAACCCCCGCATGGCCACCGGGGTGGGCACGGTCCTCACCTTCGTCCTGTGGTTCTTCGCGGGGATGTGGGTGCCGCGCTCGGTGTTCCCCGAGCTGCTCGCACGGATCGCGGACCTCACGCCGAGCGGCGCCGCCTCCGGGGCGATGCTGGACGCCCTGCACGGCTCGTGGCCCTCGCTCGCGCAGCTCGCGGTGCTCGTCGCCTGGACGGTCGTGCCCGCCGCGGTGGCCGCCCGCGCCTTCCGGTGGGAGTGATCACGCGGGCGGGGCGGCATACGGCCGGAGGGAGGATGATGGCGAGCATGGCCAGCACGATCGGCGTCGCCGCAGCACCCGCATCGCTGCCCCAGGCGGGCGGCGCCTCGCGCAGGCTCCCCGGATCGCCTTGGCGCTGCTCGTCTTTCGCGGGTGGTGGGAGCGCTGGGGCGCGCACGGCAGGGTGTCCGGGACGTTGGGTTTCGTCCTGCACTCGCTGGCCTGCCTGGCCCTGTGCGCGCTGCACCCGCTCTACGGCTTCTACGCCTTCGTGGGCTACTTCGACGCCGTCCGCGTCTTTCGCTGGCCCGTCCTGTGGCTGGGCATCCTCGCCGTCGCCACCGCCACCGGACTGTCCCAGGCGGGGGGCGTGCACGGCGTGTGGGCGGTGCCCTGGCTGTATGTCCTGATCGTCCTGATCAACGCGGGGCTCTCGGGGACGATGATCGCCGTCGAGCACCGCCGTGAGGAGGCCGTGACGCGGCGGGAGGAGGCGATCCGGCTCCTCGAGACCGCCCAGCGCGAGAATGCCGCCCTGCAGGCGCAGCTCGTCGCCCAGGCCCGTGAGTCCGGGATCCTCGAGGAACGGGCCCGCCTGTCGCGCGAGATCCACGACACCGTCGCCCAGGGCCTGCTCGGTGTCATCACCCAGCTCGAGGCCGTCGACGTCGCCGACCCGTCGACGCAGGCCCGCATCGACCGGGCCGGGCGAGCGGCCCGCGAGAGCCTCGCCGAGGCCCGCCGGGCCGTCGTCGCGCTCGCGTCCCCGCACCTCGACGGCGCGGACCTGCCGACCGCCCTGCACGGCCTGGTGCGCCGGTGGGGCGAGAGCGCGGACGTCGCCGCCACGATGGTCGTCGAGGGGCCGCCCGGCCCGAGCCCGCACGACGCGGAGCTGGTGCGCATCGCGCAGGAGGCGCTGTCCAACGTCGCGCGCCACGGGGACGCACGGCGGGCGACGCTCACGCTGACCTTCACGCCCGAGGAGGTGCGGCTGGACGTGCGCGACGACGGCCGGGGGTTCGTGGTGGCGGACCCCGTCGACGCCGGCTCCAGGGCCACCGGCCCAACCGACACCGGCCACACCCGCCCGGTCGACCCCGTGGGCTCCCACGCCCATCGCGGGCACGGCATCGCGGGCATGCGCGCGCGCCTCGAGCGGTGCGGTGGCTCCTTCGCCGTCGAGAGCGCCCCCGGTCGCGGGTGCGTGGTGAGCGCGGCGGTGCCCCGATGAGGCCCGATCACGACCCCAGCAGCCCTGCCTGTGCCGGCTCCCCCGACCGACCCTGCGCGCTGTCGGTGGTCGTCGTGGACGACCACCCCGTGGTCCGCGACGGGCTGCGCGGGATGTTCGAGCGCGAGCCCGACGTCGAGGTGGTCGGGGAGGCGGCCAGCGGCCCGGAGGCGCTCGCGGTCGTCGCGTCGCTCACCCAGGCGGGCCGCGCCCCCGATGCCGTGCTCATGGACCTTCGTATGCCGCTCGGCGACGGCATCACGGCGATCCGCGAGCTGCGGGCGCTCGATCCGGCCCGCCCCCGCATCCTCGTGCTCACGACCTACGACACCGACCGGGACATCGTGACGGCCATGTCGGCCGGCGCCGACGGCTACCTCCTCAAGGACACCCGCCGGGCAGACCTGGTCCGCGCGATCGTCGACCTGTGCGCCGGCCGCACCGCGCTCGCCCCCGGGGCGCTGGACGCGCTCACCGGACGCCGCTCCGGCGCCGGCACCGAGTTGACGACGCGCGAGCTCGAGGTGCTGCGGGTCATCGCCCGGGGTGGCACCAACCGCAGCGCGGCCGAGCACCTGCTGGTGAGCGAGGCGACGGTCAAGACGCACCTGGTGCACGCCTACGCCAAGCTCGGGGTCGGCGACCGCGCGGCCGCGGTGCGGGTCGCCTACGAACGAGGTCTGCTGTAACCCAGACCACGGCGCACGCGCCTCGAACCACTTGTTCTAGTTGATCTAGAACAACTATGGTTGAGGGGTGCTGATCACCATCGACCCCGAGTCGACCGAGCCGCTCTACGGACAGCTCGTGTCGCAGGTCCGCGGCGCCATCCTCCGCGGTGACGTCGGCCCCGGCGACAAGCTCCCGAGCGCCCGCGACCTCGCCTCGAGCCTCGGGATCAACATGCACACCGTGCTGCGGGCCTACACGACGCTGCGCGACGAGGGCGCCATCGAGCTGCGTCGCGGCCGGGGCGCCGTGGTCACCGCCAAGGGCCTGGACACGGCCGAGCTCGAGCAGTCCGCACGACACCTGCTCGACGTGGGCCGCCGCCACGGCGTCACCCTCGCCCAGCTCCACACGCTCCTCGACCAGGAGGCCTCGTCATGACCAGCCGCACCACCCACCCCGGTCCGACCCCGGCCAGGCGTCGGGCCCTCGCGGTCTGCCTCGTCCCGGCGATCGGCTGCCTCGGCGCGCTGGGCGCCCTGCTCGGCCTGTGGTGGCCGCGGCTGCCGGACCGCATGGCCTCGCACTTCACGCTGGCCGGCGTGCCGGACCAGGTCGGCGCGACCGGGACCCAGGTCGCCGGCTTCTGCGGCGCGCTCGTGGCGGTGGCGGTCGTCGGCGCCGTCGTGCTCACCCGAGCCCGGCCCGGCACGAGCGCCAAGGGGCTCGTGGCCGGCCTCGTCGCGGTCGAGGTCGTCCTGTCCACGGTGTTCGCCCTGGTCCTGCACGCCCACCTCGACCTCACCGACCCGTATGCCGCCCGCCTGCCCCTCCCGCCGGCCGCCGCAGGGGTGGCGCTGGGACTGCTCGCGGGGTGGCTCGCCGCCAAGGCCTGCCCGGAGGATCCCCCCGCCCCGGCGCCCCAGGCCCCACGCCTGCGGCAGGAGCTGGCGCCCGGCACCCGCGCCATCTGGATCTCCCGCACGGGGCAGGCGCGCTGGTTGAGCGTGGTCGTGGCGTCGACCTTCGTCGTGACCCTCGGACTCGCCATCCTGGACGGCGACCGGGCCGTCGCGTGGGTGCCGGTCCTGATCGCGGTGATCGCGCTGGCCTTCACGGGCTTCCGCGTCACCGTCGACCACCAGGGCCTGCGCTGGCGGGGCCGCCTGGGCCTCCCCCGCGGCCACGTCCCCCTCGAGGACATCGCCTCCGCCGAGGTCGTCCAGGTCGACCCGTCCCACTACGGCGGCTGGGGCTACCGCCTCTCCCCCGTGCACGGAACGGCCCTCGTGACCCGCGGCGGCTCGGCGCTGCGCATCACCCGCCGCGACGGCCGGCGGTTCACGATCACCGTCGACGACGCCGGGACCGGTGCCGCCCTGCTCGAGGCGCTCTCGCACCGCGCCTGACCCCACCCCACCAGACGCGTGGAGCAGCCGCCGCGCGCAGCAGCAGCGCTGCTCGCCGCCCGGGACAAGCCCCTCCCCCGGCACTGACCCGCGGGCCGGGGTCAGACCAGGGCGGCGGTCGTCAGTTCGGACAGGCGGGACCGCTGCCGGCCGTCGGCGTCGAAGTTGTCCTCGGACAACCACTGCTCGTATGCCGGCCGCAGCCGCCGCCACTCGGCGTCCGTCATGGCGTACCACGCGGTGTCGCGGTTGCGGCCCTTGTAGACGACGGCGTGCCGGAAGGTGCCCTCGTAGGTGAAACCGTAGCGCACGGCGGCCCGGCGGGAGGACTCGTTGAGGTCGTCGCACTTCCACTCGAGGCGGCGGTAGCCGAGCTCGTCGATCGCGTGCCGCGCCATGAGGTAGATCGACTCGGTGCCGCCGCGGTGGTGCTGCATCTCGGGCGAGTAGACGATCGAGCCGATCTCGATCGACCCGTTGACCGGGCTGACGTTCCAGTACGACGCGGTGCCGACCACGCGGCCGGTCTCGTTGCCGATGATGGCCAGCGGGACGGTCGTGGGGTTGCGCATCTGCTTCTGGACGTAGGCGCCGAGCTCGGTGCTCGTGCGGAACGGACCGGCGGACATGTAGGTCCACAGGGGCTCGTTGCCCTCGCCACAGGTCAGCTCGAACATGCTGGGCACGTGGTCCAGCGTGAGGTCCACCAGGGTCACCTCGTGGCCCTCGAGGCGCACGTCGCGGGGCAGGACGCGCGGGTGCCAGCCCCACACGTCGTCGCCGATGGGCTGGCCGAACTCGTTGCTACGCACGGGCTGTCCTCACTGCTGCTCGATCTTGCGGGCCCCGCCGACCCGGCTGACGTCAAAGACGCCGTCGACCTTGCGGATGGCCCGCATGACGTGGTCGAGGTGCGCGGGGTCGCCCATCTCGAAGGTGAACCGGAAGGTCGCCACCCGGTTGGTCGTGGTCGACGAGCTGGACGACATGAGGTTGACGTGCAGGTCGGCGATGACGCGGGTGACGTCCGAGAGCAGGCGGGACCGGTCGAGGCCGTCCACCTGGATCTGCACGAGGAAGACCGACGAGGCCGTGGGCGCCCACTGCACGTCGATGAGCCGCTCCGGCTCCGACAGCAGCTCGGCGGCGTTGGTGCAGTCCCGCAGGTGCACCGAGACGCCGTGCCCGCGCGTGACGAAGCCGATGATGTCGTCGCCCGGCACGGGGGTGCAGCACTTGGCCAGCTTGACCCACACGTCGTCCGTGCCGACCACGACGACGCCCGGGTCGGTCGCGCGCACGCGGCGGGTCCGGCGGGACGGGGACACCGTCTCGGCGGCGTCCTCGGTCAGCCCCTCCTCGCCGCCGGCCTGCGCGAGCATCTTGGACACGACGTGCTGCGCCGAGATCGTGCCGCCACCGACCGCGGCATACAGCCCGCTGATGTCCTGGTAGTGCAGCTCGCGCGCCAGGGCGGTCAGCGACTCGGCCGAGGTGAGACGCTGGACGGGCAGACCCTGCTTGCGCATCTGCTTGGCGATCGCGTCCTTGCCGGACTCGATGGCCTCCTCGCGACGCTCCTTGGAGAACCACGCGCGGATCTTGTTGCGCGCCCGAGCGCTCTTGACGAAGTTGAGCCAGTCGTGGCTCGGGCCGGCGTCCGGCGCCTTGGACGTCAGGACCTCGACGACGTCGCCGTTCTCCAGCCGCGACTCGAGCGGGACGAGGCGACCGTTGACCCGGCCGCCGATGCAGTGGTGACCGACCTCGGTGTGCACGGCATACGCGAAGTCCACGGGCGTGGCCCCCGCGGGCAGGCCGATGACCTCGCCCTTGGGGGTGAAGACGAAGACCTCCTGCGTGTTGATCTCGAAGCGCAGCGAGTCCAGGAACTCCCCCGGGTCGCTGGTCTCCTGCTGCCAGTCGACCAGCGAGCGCAGCCAGGACATGTCGGTCTGGCCGTCGTCGGTGGGGGCCGCGGTGCCGGGGCCGTCCTCCTTGTACTTCCAGTGCGCGGCGACGCCGTACTCCGCCCGCCGGTGCATGGTGTGCGTGCGGATCTGGATCTCGACGGGGTTGCCGCCCGGGCCGATGACCGTCGTGTGCAGCGACTGGTAC
>NZ_DCYC01000072.1:0-81505 GCF_002330965.1 Arsenicicoccus sp. UBA2120 | reverse complement strand
CTCGACGAGCCGACCACCGGCCTGCACCTGGCCGACGTCGAGAACCTCCTCGGCCTGCTCGACCGGCTGGTCGACGGTGGCAAGTCGGTGGTCGTCATCGAGCACCACCAGGCCGTCATGGCCCACGCGGACTGGATCATCGACCTGGGTCCGGGCGCGGGGCACGACGGCGGACGCGTCGTCTTCGAGGGCACGCCCGCCGAGCTCGTGCGCCGGCGGGACACGCTGACCGGCAAGCACCTGGCCGAGTACGTCGGCGCCTAGGCTTGATCCATGGACAGCCGCAGCAAGCAGCAGGTCAAGGACGACCTCATCGCCTACCTCCGGACGCGTCTTGCCGCCGGCACCTCGAGCACGGCGCAGCAGGCGGCCGCCGGTGCGGGTGCGCCCGACGAGCGACGGGTCGACGACGACTCCCAGCGGGACGAGGCGGGCGACCTGCACGACATCTTCGGCCGGGCGGACGCCCAGGAGCGGCTCGACCTCAAGGAGGCCCGGTCCCTGGACGTGTCCGAGCGCGACGTCGTGGGGCCGGGCGCGATCGTCGAGCTGGACGGGCAGCACTACGTCATCGGTGTGCCCACGGACGCCTTCGAGTCCGGCGGGATCACCTACGAGGGCATGGCGACCGACGCCCCGATCTATGACCTGATCCACGGGTTGCGGGCCGGCGACACCTTCACCTTCGGCGGGCAGGACCAGACCATCACCTCGGTCGACTGACCCCGCCCGTCGGGCGGTTGCATTCGTCCACGGCGCCCGAGTGGGTTAGGCTGGCCGCGTTGTTGAAGTTGATGTGCACAGCAAGGCGGTGCTGATCCACACGGGATCGAACCGTATTTCTGAGCCTGTCCGTGACAAGCATCATCGACATCGCGCGTCCCCGAGGTCCGGGTGACCGCCCTCAGAAAGAGGTTCTGACATGGCAACTGGCACCGTGAAGTGGTTCAACGGCGAGAAGGGCTTCGGCTTCATCGCCCCCGAGGACGGCTCTGCTGACGTCTTCGCGCACTTCTCCGCGATCAACTCGACCGGCTACCGCTCGCTCGACGAGGGCGCCAAGGTCGAGTTCGACACCGAGCAGGGCCCCAAGGGTCTGCAGGCGTCGAACATCACCGTGATCGGCTAATCACCACGCACCTAGGCTCACCAGCCTGACGAGAGGCCCCCGCCACCACTGGTGTCGGGGGCCTCTTGCTGCCCGGACGTCGTACGCCGATGCCCGGCGGCTCAGCGGCTCCCCGCCTCGGCGGGCGGTTGCGGCATACCCACGCGCAGCCGGTCGCTCAGGAACGCGAGGATCTCGTCCCGCGCGACCACCGTGGGGTGGCCGGCCTCGTCGACGAGGTGGGCGGTGACCACGCTGTGGGGCGTCTGCACCACGTGCTCGAAGAACGGTGGGGGAGCAGGGTTGGCGGCGGCGCCAGGCAGCACGCGCCCGTCGAAGGCGTCCCCCAGCAGCCGGCGGTAGGCCGCGAACCGCTGTCCGGTGCACCACCGGTCGTCGTCGAAGCGGTAGGCCAGGACGGTCAGTCCGTCCCGGTCCACCCGCTCGCGGACAGCGGCCTGGTCCGCCTCGTCCAGCTCCACCCCGCCGGGGTCGTCCAGCGGCAGGGACGGGTGGTTGACCACCGGCGCGACCACCGCCGGCTCTAGGGTCATGGTGAGGGCGAAGTTCCCGGTGAAGCACAGGCCCACCGCCCCGACACCCGGTCCGCCGCACTCGGCGTGCGCGACCCGGGCCAGGCCCCGCAGCCAGACGGTCACCGGGCTCGTGCCACCCCCGGCGAACGCCCGGAACTCCTTGCTGACGCAGGCCCGCTGGGCCACCTCGTAGCCCTCCGCCGTGGGGTAGGCGCCGTCCCGCCCGAACAGCGACGGGACGTAGACGGTGAACCCCGCGTCCCGGATCCACCGCGCCAGCCGCAGCACGTCGGGGCTGATGCCCGGCATCTCCGGCATCAGCACGACCGCCGGCCCGCGACCCGCGACGAGGACGCGCTTGACGACGCCGTCCACCGCGACCTCCCGGCGGGCGAAGTCCTCGTGCGGGTCGTCCCGATCGTCCCGGCCGGGCGTGCTGTCACGAGTGTCCGACGTCGTCATGCCTCCAGCCTGAACGAGCGGGCACCGCAAGGACAGCGGCGGGATCGCCATACGCTGGGGTGATCTCGCCACGACGCCGAGGAGGGGCCATGGCCGCACTGCGCATCGGGGTGCTCGCGCATCCGGGCTGCTTCGCGTCCGAGGTGTATGGCGTGCCCGACCTGCTGACGATGGCGAGCCGTGTGGCGCGGGGGAGCGGCGAGGCCGGGTATGCCGTGTCGGTGGTCTCGCCGCGCCGCAGGGTGGTGGCCTCCGGCGGGACACCGATCGCGGTGTCGGGCGACCTGGACGTGGACGTGCTGGTCGTGCCGGGCTTCGAGGCGCCCGACGTCGCCGGGCTCCGGGAGCACGTCACGACGCTCGGTCCGGAGGCCGACGTCGTGTCCGCGCACGCGGCGGCCGGGCGGGCCGTCGTGTCGATCTGCGTCGGTGCCTTCGTGCTGGCCGAGGCCGGCGTGCTGGCCGGTCGTCGGGCCACGACGTCCTGGTTGTTCGCCGACGAGCTCGCCCGGCGCTGCCCGGACGCCGACGTGGTGCCCGCCGAGCTGGTCGTGACGGACGCCGGGGTCACGACCACGGGCGCCTTCAGCGCGATGTACGACTTCGCCCTCGGCCTGATCGCCGAGCACGACGGCCCGCGCGTCGCCCGAGCCACGGCCCGCATCGCCCTGCTCGACGGGGCCAGGACCTCGCAGGCCCCGTATGTCGACACCGCGCTGCTGCCACGACCAGGAGAGACCTTCTCCGACAGGGTGATTCGCCACCTCGAGCAGACGCTGGCGGAGCCGTACGACCTGGCGAGGCTGGCCGACGCCCTGCACGTCAGCACCCGCACCCTGCTGCGACGCGTCGCGGCCGAGACCGGGCAGAGTCCACTGCAGCACCTGCAGACGGCGCGCGTGCAGCGAGCGCGCCACCTCCTGGAGACGACCGACCGCACGGTGGCGGAGGTGGCCAGGACGGTGGGCTACCGCGACCCGGGGGGCTTCGCTTCGGTGTTCGCCCGCAGCACCGGGCTGCGCCCCCGCGACTACCGCGCGGCCTTCGGCCGAGCCACCTCTAGCTAAGCGGATTCGGGCCGAGCACGATCACGCGAAGTCCACCGCCTGCGCGAGGTCGGTGCGCTCCGGGATCGGCAGGTCGTCGACGCCTCCTGCAGCCCGAGCCGCCTGCAGGAGCGCGAGCGCGATGTTGGGTCTGCGTACCGCTGTGGTCACGATGTCGCGGATCTCGGCCTCCAGGGAGCGTCCATGCTCCGCGGCCTGGGCAGCGAGCTGCTCCTGCACTGATTGGTCAAGACCGCGTATGACGATTGATTCCATGGGCCCACCTCCCACGTGTGATGGGGCTGACGATGTCGCTAGCTTCTTGAGACGATCCCGGCATGAGGAACGGCCACAGGCCCGGTGCCTGGCAGACGCTGCTGACCTTCCGGCCCGCGGCGATGAGGCGGCGCAGCACGGCGCTGCTCGTCGCACCTGCCTGGGCGGGCCTGGTCGTCGCAGCGCGATCGGACGGCCGGTCGAGGGACTCCTGGTGGCGCTGGGCAGCTACGTCGTCCTGTTCGGGGGCGGGCGTCCGGTGGGGGAGCGGGTGCGTGCCTACCTGATCTCTGCCATCGGTCTCGTGCTGGCGGTGGCCTCGGGCATGGTGGTCGGTGGCTCGACCTGGTGGACGCTGGCGGCATACCTCGTGGTGTCGGTGGTGGCGGTGCTGGTCACGCGGCTCGTCGACCCGGGACCGCCAGGGCCGTACTTCTTCGTGCTCATGCTGGGTGGGGGGACCCTGCTGACCGGCACCGGGCTGGGGATCCCGATGACTGCGGCCTACCTCGCCCTGGGGTCGGCGCTCGCGATCGCGGCCGGATCCCTGGACGCCTTGCTGCTCGAGCGGGGGAGGTCCCGGCCGGCCTCCGCGCCTGTGCCAGCCGGCCCGACCGGCCCGCCGACCTGGGTGGTGCTCGTCCGCGTGCTGGTGGCTGTCACTGCCTCGGTCATGGTGAGCGTGGCCCGTGGTGACACCCACCCGTTCTGGGGCGTCCTCGTCGTCGTGCTGGTGCTGTCCTATCCCGGCGACGAGGGGCGACTGACGGTGCGAGCGGTCTCCCGCATCGTCGGCGCCCTCGTCGGGATCGCGCTGTTCACGCCCCTGGCGAGAGTCCATCTCGGGACGGCGGGCTACGTCGCGCTGCTGTGCGTCCTGCTCTGGTGCGTCGCCAGGGTCACGGCCCACAACTACCTGGTGGGGAGCGTCGTGATCACGCTGCTCGCGCTGGCGATCTCGGTGCCGCTCTCCCCGAACGAGGGCCCGGGGGAGCTCGCGACGGCCCGCGGGGTCGACACGATCGTGGCTGGCGCGATCGCCGTTGCGGTGATCTGGGTGATCCGCACGACGCGGGAACGCCGGCCCTGAGCCCTTGTCGCGCGGGTCGACATCGGTCAGCCTTGAGGGGGTCCGCATCGCCCCGCTGAAGGAGACCACGATGTTGTCCACCCGACTCTCAGCGTCCTTGGCCGGTCTGGCCGCCGTCGCGCTCGGTGGGATCGGCCCCGCCGCTGCCGGCGCCGACACCGATTCCCACGCAGACTCCCGCGACCACGGGAGGGGCCGCACCGTCCACGCGCAGCTGGTCGATCGGACCGGAGCGGCCGTCGGCCGTGTGACGGTCAGCTCGAGGCGTGGCGTCGCCCAGGTCGAGCTGCGCGCCAGCCACCTCACCCCTGGCTGGCACGGCTTCCACCTGCACTCGGTTGGCCGGTGCGAGGGCGACTTCACCTCCGCCGGGAGCCACCTCAACCCCGACGGGGCGCAGCACCCCGACCACGCAGGCGACCTGCCGCAGATGCTGGTGCGCCAGGACGGCCGGGCCACGCTCTCGTTCGCCACCGACCGGTTCACGGCCGCGTGGCTGCTGGACCAGGACGGCTCGGCCTTCATCGTCCACTCCAGCCCCGACAACTACGCCATCATCCCGACGCGCTACGCGCCGAACGGTCCGGACCAGGCCACCCGGTCGACCGGTGACGCCGGCACCCGCCAGGCCTGCGGGGTCGTGCGTCGACGCTGAGCGCGGGGGCAGGCCTCGCCGTCTCCGTGTTCTCGGCCGCGGGAGTTCGCGACGGCTCGGTCCGAGACGTCGCGGAGCGAGCCGGTATGACGCACGCGGGGCTGCGGCATCACTTCCCGACGAAGCTGGACCTGCTGCAGGCCGTGCTCACGTGGCGGGACCAGGACGCCCTGCAGCGCCTCGACGCGCTGCACGTGGACGGGGTGGACGTCATACGGGCCTGGCTGGCCGAGGTGGGACGAAGCCGGGACACGCCCGAGCTCGTCGACCTGCACGTGACCCTGTCGGCGGAGGGGACCTCCGTCGACCACCCGCTGCACGAGTACTTCGTCCGGCGCTACGACCGGCTCGTGGTCGGGTTGCGGCAGGCCCTGGAGCTGGCCGAGTCGCGCGGGGAGCTGCTGCCCGACGTGGACTGCGAGCACGCCGCGCGCATCCTGATCGCCGTGACCGACGGGCTGCAGGTCCAGTGGCTCCTGGACCGGGAGTCGGTCGACATGGTCGCGATGCTGCGCCGCCACCTCGGATCGATCGTCGCCGTCCCCTTGTGAGCGCGACCGGCGTCAGGGCTGGCGTCTCCCCCTGCACCTCCTTACTCTTGTGTAAGGAGGTGCACATGTCGACTGCCACGATGACGAGCAAGGGTCAGATCACCATCCCCAAGGACGTCCGGGAGGAGATGGGCCTGACGCCCGGCACCACGGTGACGTTCACCCGCAACGAGAGTGGGGACTACGTCCTGACGACGCGACGGCACAGCGTCCTTGATCTGTTCGGGACGTTGAGGGGTGACGGACCGCCGGCCACCCTGGACGACATGGACGAGGCGATAGCCGCCGCAGCGGGGGAGTCCATGCCGTGATCGCCGTTGACACCAACATCCTCGTCCGGTTCCTCGCCGGCGACGATCCGCACCAGAGTCAGCTCGCCCGAAGGGTGATCGCAGACGCGTCACCGCAGGATCCGCTCTTCGTGGGCTCCGTCGCGCTGGTGGAGACGTGGTGGGTCATGCGGCAGGTCTACCGAGCGTCCGCGGACCAGATGCTCGACGCCATCCGCCGCCTGTCCATCGATGACGCTCTGGTCCTGCAGGACCGGAAGGCACTGGCCTCCGCGTTGGCGGCCGTCGCCGAAGGCGCGGACTTCGCGGACGCGCTCATCGCCGCCGTCGCCCGCACGCACGGGTGTCGAAAGACCCTGACCTTCGATCGCAAGGCGGCAGCACGAGCCGGCATGACGCTCCTGGAGGACCTCGACAAGACCTAGGGCTTGCGAACCCCGCCGACCGCGTCATACGGGCAAGCGGTTCAGATGCGCCGCACAGCGGACATGTCGGCGCAGACGACGCCCGGGTTGCCGTCCTGGTCGGCGATCACGGTGAGACCAGGCGCATCGGTGTCGTCGACGACGGTTCCCCCTGCAGCGATGGCGGCGGCGACCCGTCTCTCGACCACCTCGGGCGCCACGTAGACCTCGACATGGAAGCGCTGCTGCGGCTCCTTGCCCTCGTCGACGTCCTGCTTGGTCACCCATTGGACGACGTGCTCGGTGCCTTCGTCGTCCCGATAGATGGCGTCGTCGCTGACCAGCCTGAGGTCGACGTAGCCGGGGCCGATCGACACGATCGGGTGATGCCCAAGCTCATCGCCGGCCCGGCCAGCGGCCGCGACAAAGCTTGCGCCGGTGGAGAATTCGCTGACCAGATAACGGGCGTGGAGGCCCTGGGCGAGCTTGCGCCCGTCGGTGAGGTCGGCCTGGGCGATCTGCTCGCCGCGCATCATGTCCATGAGCAGACGCTAGCGATGGCGCAACAAAGATCAAGGCTTGACCGGATCACCGGGCTGTGCGGCCGGCCCCACACCGATGGTGACGGCGCCACGTCGGTGCTCGATGCACAGGACCAGGACGTCGTGATGATCAGCCCTTGGGCGCCAGCGGTGATGGCGCCCCTTCCAGCCTCACACTCAAAACGCCGATAATCTACATTATGTCACAAGGGACTTTCATGTTGCACTTGAGGTGGCTCTCGACGACGGCGACGATTCGGCTGGGCGGGGTGATCGTCTCGATCAATGCCTGGCCGACCTGGAGGCTCGCCATCTGGCCAAGCAGCGCGGGAGCTGGCGAGCGAGCGATGTCAGCCACGCATGACGGGTCGGTGAGCAAGGGCGCCAACCACACGGCTGGCACGGAGCCGTCGGCCGCCCACGCTGCGGCATACGTACCGAGGGACTTGCCGATCACGAGGCGGTGTGTGGCGAAGGTCGTCCTCTCCCCTAGCTCACGCACCGCGGTCGCGACCACTGCACGGCGAGCCGCGTCGTCGAGGTCCTACAGCTGCCAAACAGCATGGACGGTCCAGCCCGCGAGCGCGAGGGCCCGCAGGGGAAGAGCCAGACCTGGCCTGTCGACCGAGTAGCCACGACCTGCAGGACCAATGCACACCGGCGCGGATCCGCTGCGGGCTGGTTTCCCTTCCACGACTGGGTCTTCACTGTCGCCAACCGAGCAGGCTACTCGCCGTCTGTGGGTGGCAGCACAGGTGAGTCGAGGCGGGCCATGGCGTCGTACTCCGGGCTGCCCGGCTCGGCGTGGTAGGTCATCATCGTCAGCCCGCCCTCCCCCTCGATCCGCAGGACCTGGTAGTCGACGGTGAGCTCGCCGACGAGGGGGTGGAGCAGCCGCTGCGAGCCCGTGACGTAGAGGTCGACGTCATACCGGTCCCACAGTCGGCTGAATTCGGGGCTCGTCCGGCGAAGGTCGGTCACCAGGGCGGCCACGTCGGCAGCGTTGGGCTCGGTCGAGGCCAGACGCCGCAGGGCCGACACGAGTCCCGCAACCTGAGCCTCCCAGTCGACGTAGAGCTCACGCGCCGCCGGGTGCAGGAAGCCGTAGCGCGCCGCATTGCGCTCGGCCTCGGGCCAGTCGGACAGTCCGGCGAGCAGGCGCAGGCCGGACGGGTTCCACGCCAGGTAGTCGCCGATGCGGTTGGTGACGAACGACGGGAGTGGACGCAAGGCGTCAAGCATGCGGATGACACCCGCCGGGACGTCGGACCCGACGGTGACGTTGTCCGCGAGGTCCATGCGGTCGGCCTGCTGCGCCAGCTCGCGCAGGTGGTCGCGCTCGGCGTCGTCGAGCAGGAGCGCCCGCGCCAACGACTCGACCACCGCCGGGCTCGGGCGCCGCTCCTTGCCGCGCTCCAGGCGGATGTAGTAGTCGTTGCTGATGCCGGCCAGCGCAGCCAGCTCCTCGCGTCGCAGACCGGGGGTACGGCGCATCCCGATTCCTCGGCGCAGCCCGGCCTGCTCGGGAGCCAGGCCGTCGCGGCGTGCCTTGAGGAAGGCGCCGAGCGGCGACTCGTGGCGGGGGCGTGAGGGCATGCCAGCCATTCTCGCCGTGGCTGGGGAGGTGTGCCACTCCCCCGAACACGCCGGTCTTCCTCGACTCCACGAGCGACGGGAGGCTCGAGTCATGACGACCACATCCACTCGCGGGGCTACGGCGATGCTCGTCACCGTCCTCACGATCGGCGCCGGAGTCCGGTGACCAGGCCACCACGGCGGCACCAACCAGCGCGAGCTCCAGCCCCAGCACCAGTACTGCTTCGAGCCAGGAGCCGACACCCGAGGAGACGTCGATGTCCGAGAACCTGAGTCAGCGCGACCGCGAGGCGATCGCGGCCAATGTCCAGGCCCGCCAGCGTGCCATGGTCGACGGGGACACAGCAGAGCTCCGGGAGCTATCGGCGCCCGACTCCCGCTCCGAGCACATCTCGGGCTATGACCAGCCGCGCGAGGAGTGGTTCGACCAGATCGAGTCGGGCTACTTCGACTACCACACCATCGACGACGACTCGATCGACATCACGCCGGTCGCAACGGACGCGGTGAGGGTGGTGACCCGCAGGACGATCGACGTCACCATCGCTGGGTCGCGGAACACGTGGCGGCTCGAGTCGACCGCCGACTACGTCAGGGTGGACGGTCGCTGGCTGTCGGGCAACAGCCGCTCGCGGATGCTGTAGGACTCCCCGGGCCAGACCCCGCGAGTCAGCCGCGCTTGGGGTGGATCGCCTTGTCGACCTGGCTCGCCGGATTCTCAGCGGCCTTCTTCTCGCGCCGCTTCTCCTTGAGGGACTTGGTGCTCTTCTGCGACAACGAGTGCCGCGGGGACTTGTCGGACATGGCCACTCCCTAGCGGAGCCAGCGGCTCCTTCCCCTGACCGTACGCCTGTCATGGGTCAGGCGGTACCCCCGACGCGCGGCGCACCCGCCTCGCCCCAGCGCGGTCCCTCGATGGGCACACCTCTTGCGCTGAATACGACCGTATGCAGCAGGGCGAATACGCTCGTATTCACTAGCCAAGGTGGTCACCACCGCCACCACTCCCCTGGCCGGCGTCGCGGCGTGACTACCCTGGACGTCATGCCCCTCACGCAGCGGCAGGCGGAGCTCGCCGACGCCGCCCTCGCGATCGTCGCGCGGGACGGCAGCGCGGCGGTCAGCTTCCGCACGATCGCCGCGGAGTCCGGCTGGTCCCTCGGGGCGGTGCAGCGAGCCTTCGCCAGCAAGGGCGAGACTGAGGCCGCCATGCTCGAGCGGCTCCGCGCCGGGGTCGGCACGCCTCCGGGGGAGCCCGGCCGGCCGACGCTGCAGACCTGGCTCGTGGAGCTCGTCGTCTCGACCCTCCCCCTGGACGAGCGGCGACGAGCCCTGACGCTGCAGGGCGCTGCCTTCGCCGAGCGTGCGGCACACGACAGCTCCATCGGTGCCACCATCGCCGCCGGCGACGACGAGATCCGTGGGCTGCTCGCCTCCCTCGTCAGCCGCGCCACGGCGGAGGGCGAGATCGGCCGCGACATCGATCCGGACGCCACCGCTCACCTCGTCCTCGCCCTGGCGCAGGGCCTCGCGGCTCAGCTGCTCTACCAGCCTCTCGACGAGGACGAGGTGCGCCCGCTCGTCCACACCGCCGTCGGGCGCCTCCTCGGGCACCCCTCCTAGCAGCAGGGTCAGCCCCACGACGTCCTCAGCGGGGCGAGGGTCGTTCCTGCCGCAGCTCGGAGGCCGCCGCCCTGACGGCAGTCATCAGGTCCTGCAGCACCGCCTGCACCTCGTCCGGATCACGCTCCAGGTGAGCAAGGACGCGCACGTAGCCCAGGCCGAAGGCGTCATACGCGCGGTCGTGGATCCGCTGCCCCGCACGGGTCAGCCGCACCTCCTGCCGGCGCTGGTCCGTCCGGCCGCGCTCCTTGACGACCCACCCCCTCCTGGCGGCCGACGCCAGCCAGTCGGACATCGTCGTGAGCGGTATGCCGAACCGCCCCGCCAGCTCGGTCGCCGTCGTCCCCGGGGTGAGCAGGATCGCGCTCAGCATCGCGTAGTCGGGACCATCCAGCTCCAGGTCGGCCAGGGCCACGGCCATCAGCTCGCCGACCGCTCGATCCAGCACGAATGCGTCGAGGAGCGGAGTGCTGCGGAGCGGCCTGACCTGCATGGACGGATGCTACCCCGAGACAATGCTACGGATCCGGAGTATCTTGTCGGCATGTCGCGACGCCGCCGTTCGACCCTGGCCGTGATCACCCTGGCCCTCGTGGCCGCGTGCGCGGACGGCGCAGGCTCGGCCGGCCCCAGCACGGGCCCGTCCTCCAGCGGAGCGGGCGGAGGATCGACGAGCACCACTGCGGCGCAAGGCCCCTCGGCCCTCCCCACGCTGTCAATCCCCGGCCTCCGGACGGCCGTCGTGACGGACCAGCTGGCCGTGCCCCGCCGGGTCGTGCGCCTCGACCGGACCCGCCGCCTCGTCCAGGACCAGGTCGGCACGATCCGCGTGCTGCAGGGCGACGTGCTGCGCGCCCAGCCGTTCCTGGACGTGCGGGCCAGCACGCTCGGCCCCAGCTCGAGCTCGCTGGAGCTGGGCCTGGCGGGGTTCCAGCCGGCACCCGACTTCGCGACCTGGACCACGATCAGCCTGCCGATCACGACGGGCGGCAAGCTGTGGGACCTCACCACCGACGGGGAGCACCTCTATCTCATGCTGGCCACCCCCGGTGGGCCCGCTGGGACGATGCTGCGAATCGAGCGGGCCTGACGTCGCCGTCATCACCGTCCCGCCTCGCGCAGGGCATCCTGGACCAGACACCCAGGAGGCAGAGGCACCGTGCCCGACGACACCAGCTCCCGCGAGCGCAGGCCGGGGCGGCGCGCCGTCCTCGTCGGCGGCGCCACGACGCTCGCGACCGCCGCGGCCCTGTGGGCAGCACGAGATCCCTTGCAGGAGACCGTGGACCAGCTGTCAGAGAGCGACCCGTCGACGCCGTCGGGCGATCCGACCGGCGTCGCGTCCGAGCAGCTGCCGCGCCTCGATCGGCTGGCTGGCGCCCGCCTCTACTACGAGGTCTCCGGGACACCGACGGGGTTCCGGATCGAGCCTGCGTTCGCCCAGCGGCTGTCCGACACCCTGGCCCGGCACTGGACCTACCTGCCCGCACCGCCACCGGCCCAGCTCTGGTCGTATGGCGCCTGGGTCAGGGCCGAGGACCGCCCTCGCCTCTCGTGGCACCACGCCGGACGCGCCTTCGACCTGGCCCGGGTCCGCACCGGTGCAGGTCAGGAGCTGGTCAGCTGCCGCTACGACCTGTGGCAGAGCGCCACCGGCGGGGAACGGGCCGCGCGCGAGCGCTCGTACTGGCGCCTCGCCGCCAGCCTGCACCACGACTTCGCCTCGGTCCTGACCTATCTCTACGACCAGGCGCACCACAACCACATCCACGTCGACGACGGCCGCTCCGGTCCCGCCGGCAGCGCCTTCTCCCCCGGCTCGCGCGTGCAGGTCCAGGCCGTACAGGCCATGTGCCGTCACGTCTGGGGCCTCGACATACAACCGACCGGGTCCTGGGACGACGACACGCGGTCGGCGACGCAGGACGTCCTCGAGCGCGTGGGCGTCGGCGGCCGGCTCACGCAGGGGCAGAGCCACTGGCGGGCCTTCCTCGACGCGACGGCGCGGCAGGCCTGACGCGCCTGCCCCTCCCCGCACCGGCAGGCGGTCACACCTGGGCTGATCCCGGAGTCACTACCCATGACGGACCACGTGATGGGAGTGTGACGACCATGGACCAGACGGACGCCTTCGAGGCGGTGCGGCCGCGGCTGCTGCGGATCGCGGGCGGGGTGCTCGGGGACCGCGCCGAGGCCGAGGACGTGGTGCAGCAGGCGTGGATCCGACTGCAGGGCACCGACGCCGACATCGACAGCCTGACCGCCTGGCTCACCACCGTGACCACGCGACTGTGCCTGGACCGGCTGCGGGCCCGCACCCCCCTGCCCGTCGACGACCTCGAGCTCACCGCCACCGCGCCCGACCCGGCCGACGAGGTCGCCCTCGCCGACACCGTCGGTGTGGCGCTGCAGGTCGTCCTCGACCGGCTGACCCCGGCAGAGCGGGTGGCGTTCGTGCTGCACGACACCCTCGCGATCGACTTCCCCACGATCGCGGCGATCCTCGGCACGACCCACGCGGCCGCTCGCAAGCTGGCCTCCCGTGCGCGACGCAAGGTCACGCAGCCCCGGGCCGAGGAGCGACGCGCCGACTGGGAGGTCGTGGACGCCTTCCTCGCCGCGGCCCGCGAGGGTGAGTACGCCCGGCTCCTCGAGCTGCTCGCGCCCGACGCTGTCGTGGCCGCCGACGCGGCCGCCATCACCGCGGGCACCCCCACCCGGCTGGAGGGCCGCCGGGCCGTGGCGGAGATGTTCGACGGGGCCGCCAGGGCCGCGCTGCCCACCCTCCTCGAGGGCCGCCCCGGCGCGGCGTGGTACCACCGCGGCGAGGCGCGGGTCGCCTTCGACTTCACGATCGTCGACGGGCTGGTGCACCGCATCGACTTCCGGGCCGACCCGGCCGTCCTGGCAGCCCTGACCCGTCGTTGACGCCCGGCGGTCACACTCGGCCGCCGCCTGTCGTCACCAGAGCATCACCGCACCATCACAGCGACCAACAAGGAGCACGATCGTGAAGACCGTGAAGAACATGACCTGCCGCCCGCTCGGCGGACCCTGCGACACCACCCACACGGGCGCGACCGCCGACGACGTCATCCACGCCCAGGACCAGCACCTCAAGGACGCCGTCGCCGGCGGCGACACCGCCCACGAGGAGGCCGCCCGCGAGATGCGGGGACGCTGGAAGAACCCCGTCAAGGGCATGGGGTGGTACCGCGACGCCAAGAAGGCCTTCGCCGCGCTTCCCGAGGGCTGAGCCCTGCGCCGCAGCTGTTGCTAGCGTCGGAGGCGTGACCCTGCTGCGTCCGATGACGCTCGCGCGGCGGCCTGCCACAGGTGCATGACGGCGTAGGACCGCCATGGCGCCCAGGACTCCGCCCGCCGGGCCAGGACCCGGTGCGCCTCGCGTGTGGGCACGGGGGCCGGGAGCATGCCCAGCGAACGGGCGCCGGCCACCAGGGCCACGTCGGTGGAGAGCCAGGCGTCGGGGTCGCCCAGCACGCGCATCGCGACGTACGCAGCGGTCCACGGACCGATCGACGGTCGCTGGACCAGGCTCTCCCGCAACAGGACCGGGTCCGTCGCGCGGTCGATCACGAGTGCACCGGAGGCCAGGTCACGAGCGGCCGTCAGGACAGCTGCCGTGCTGCGTCCCGGCAGCCGGAGCGGACGCTGCGGGTCCTGAGCCGTCCCGGGCACCGGATCGGGGACGACCTCGGCGATCTGGGTCGGGGTGGGAAACAGCCTATCCAGAACCGGGACTCGCGCGTCGTATGCCGAACCGCCCGCCTGGACAAGGCGACTCAGGTGCGTCCGGGCGGCGGCGACGGAGATCTGCTGGCCCACGACGGCACGCACCAGCAGCTCGGCGGCGTCGACCGAACCGGGTACCCGGATGCCCGGCACGTCTCGAACCGCCAACGACAGCAACGGGTCTCGCGCCAGCGCAGCGTCGGCGGCGATCGCGTCGTGGTCGAGGTCGAGCAGTCGCCGTGCCGCGTCCACGAGCTCGGACTCCTGCGCTCCGCCGGACGTATCGACCTGCACCTCGAGTCGCCAGCCCGCGCCGGCGGCACGGGCCGAGACGCCGAGAGTGCCTGTGCCAGAACGTGTCCGGAGCGTCCGGGCATAGGTCAGCCGGTCGCCCGCCAGGTGGGCGACCTCCACGCCCGGCACGGCGCGAGCGGCCAGGAAGGCGAAGACGCCGGGCGCGTCATACGGCTCGTGCACGCCCAGGTCGACGACCGCTCCCCCGGTCATCCCACGGGCCATCCCGTCGGCCGCGCCCCTCCCGGCCGTCGTCACCCGGGGGTCACCACGCCGTTCTCGTAGGCGAACACGACGGCCTGGGCGCGGTCGCGCAGCGCGAGCTTGGTCAGGACCTTGCTGACGTGCGTCTTGACCGTCTGGTCCGAGAGGTAGAGGCGGGCGGCGATCTCGGCGTTGGACATGCCGGTGGCGACCAGCTCGAGGATCTCGCGCTCGCGGCCGGTCAGCCGCGCGAGGGAGCCCGTGGCGGCCCGTCGCGGGGGTCGGCGCCGGGTCACCTCCTCGATCAGCCGGCGGGTGATCGAGGGCGCGAGCAGCGACTCCCCCGCCGCGACGACCCGCACGGCGCGGACCAGCTCGTCGGCGGGGGCGTCCTTGAGCAGGAAGCCGCTGGCGCCCAGCCGCAGCGCCTCGTAGACGTAGTCGTCGATGTCGAAGGTCGTGAGCATGAGGATCCTCGACGGCGGGTCAAGTCGTCGCGAGACGATCTCGGCGGTGGCCTCGAGGCCGTTGAGCACGGGCATGCGGACGTCCATGAGGACGACGTCGGGCCGCAGCCGCACGACCTCGGAGACCGCCTCCCGGCCGTCCGCGGCGTGGCCGACGACCGTGAGGTCCCGCTGGGCGGCGAGCAGCGCGCCGAAGCCCTCGCGGACCATGGCCTGGTCGTCGGCGATCAGCACGGTGACTGGCACGGTCACAGCCTAGGCCTCGTCCCGGACGGTGGCCCGGGCCGGCAGCGTGGCCCGCACCTCGAACCCGCCGTCCTCCGACGGCCCGGCGCTCAGGGAGCCCCCGACCGAGGCGGCCCGGAACTGCATGCCCAGGATGCCGTTGCCCGCGTGCGTCCCCGGCTCCGGCGTGCGGGACGAGAGCCCGTTGCGGACGCGCACGACGACGGTCGGACCGAGGTCCAGGTCCACCTGCACCTCGGCGCCCGGTGCGTGCCGCGAGGCGTTGGCCAGAGACTCCTGCAGGATGCGATAGGTCACCATCGCGGTGGCCGTCCCGCACCCGTCCGGATCGCCCTCGACGTCCCAGCGCAGGTCCAGCCCCGCCTCGCGCGCCTCCCGCAGCAGCTCGAGGGCGTCGGCGATGCCGGGCTGCGGGACGTCCTCGGCCAGCTGCCCGTCGCTGCGCAGCACGCCCAGCAGCCCACGGACCTCGTTGAGGGCCTCCCGGGCCTGGTCGGCGATGGCGGTGAACTCGACGGACACCTGCGGATCCACCCCGCCGAGCCGGTATGGCGCGCTCTGGGCCTGCACGACGACCATCGACATGCGGTGGGCGACCACGTCGTGCAGGTCGCGGGCGATGCGGGTGCGCTCCTCGGCGATCGTGCGGCGAGCGCGCTCGAGCTCGCCGAGCTCGGTCTGCTGGGCCAGCTCGCGCTGGGACCGCAGCAGCCAGCGGGCGAGCAGGCCCACGCCGAGGACCGCCGTCAGGCCGAAGACCCAGCCGGGGGCGAGCTCTCCCGGCAGGAAGGCGATGCACAGGGCGGTGGTGGCGACCCAGGTCGTGACCAGGGCACGCCGGCTCTCCCGGACCCCGACGGCCACGAGCAGGGCCAGCAGCACCAGGAACGCCGTGACCTGCCACGGGAAGTCGTAGCCGGGCTGGCGGCGGAACAGCACCGGCACCACCATGCCGCCCGCGCACCACAGCGCCCACCCCAGGAAGGGATGGCGTCGCAGCAGCAGGAGCGGTGCGACCCCGGCAGCGGCGACGACCGGACGCAGGCTCGTCGGCACGTCGTGCGTGAGCGACAGGGTCGGCCACGCGATCGTGAACAGCAGCAGGGTGAGGGCCCACAGCCAGTAGGACAGGGCCCGCACGCTGACCGCCGAGATCCGACGGATCCCGCCGCGGGCCAGCCTCGCCGGGGCGCGCGGCGGCGCTGGGCGCCTCCACGGCCGTTCACGCGTCCTGGTCACGCTTCGACAGTACGCACGGACGGCGGCCGCGTCGTCATACCGGCGGGTGAGACAGGACCGACCCTCCACGGGGAGAGGGCTCGCCCACCCCGCCGCAGCGGCGGGCCGCTCACGGCACTCGCGGGCGATCCGCCGCTCGGTCGCGAATTCCTAGCGTCACAGCCATGACTCGTCCTCCACCCCGTGTCCTCGCCGTCCTGCTGGTCGTCATCGCCGCCGCGCTGGCCCTGACGCTCGTCAACCTCGTGCGGGGAGGCTCCGACGTCGCCCCGCCGTCGTCGCCCGCCGGCCGAGCCGTGACGGCCCTCACGACCAGCACCGGCACCCAGGCGCTGCGGGCGGTCCCGGACGACTTCGAGGCCACCCTCGGCTACCAACCGGTCCTGCAGGACGGCGAGCTGGTGCGTCCCGACGGCGACTGCTCGTCCCCGGTCCCGCTCCCCCGCACGTTCGAGCCGGCCTGCCGCCAGCACGACCTCGGCTACGACCTGCTGCGGCACGCCGCGCTGACCGGGCGCCCTCTCGGCGGCTGGGCCCGCACCTCGATCGACGAGCTGCTCCGCGTCCGCCTCCAGCGGACCTGCGCGGCCACGGGGAACCCTGCGTGCGACGTGAGCGCGCAGGTCGCCTCGTCGGTGGTCGCCCTGAACTCCTGGCGGCAGCTCGGAGGCGTGCCCCAGGAGACGCCGGCCGTCCAGGCGTCCCTGGCGGCGTCGACCGCCGGCGTGCTGGGTGTGGGGACGCTGACGCTGCCGGGTCGGCGCCGTCGCGCGGTGGCGGCTGCGCTGCGGGCCCGCCTGCCGGGCGCCCTCACCTCCGCGCTGGTCGCGGTGGCGGTCCTGGTGTCCCTGGCCCCCTCGCTGCTCCCTCGCCCCGCCGTCGTGCAGGGGCCGCTGACGGGGGTGCTGGTGGCCGTTGCCCTCGGGGTTGGTGGGGTGGTGCGGCTCGTATGGCGCCGCCTGCCCCCTCGCCGCCTGCCCCCTCGCCGGCCGCTGCCGATCGGCCGGGGCCGCGCCCTGGCGGTCGGCAGCGGTCTCGCGGCGGTGGGCGTCGGGTCAAGCCACCGCTACCAGGAGAGCCTCGCGCTGCGCCTGGACATGGCGGGTCCTGACGGGACCTACTGGCCGGCGGTCGTGACCCTGGCCGTCGTCGTGGCGCTCCTGCTGACGGGGCTGGCTCGTGGGGTCGGGCTCGGGGTCAGGGTCGGCGTCTCCCAGTTGCGCGCCCTGCGGCCTCGGGTGCGGCTGCTCGTGACGGGGGGGTGCGGCGTCATCATGCTCGTGCTGGGGCTGGCGGCGGGGTCGGGGGCGGTGCAGGGTCCGGTGCTCGGCCTGCTGGACAAGGACCTCGACGCCCATCACGTGATGCTGCACCGGTCCTCGGTGGGGGCGGGTCGCGTCTTCGTGCGGGTGTCGGACGTCGGCGAGGCAGCCGCGCCCGAGCAGGCAGCCCGGCTCGCCGCGTCCCGCCTCGTGGAGGCCGGCGTCCGGGGACGCCGCGCGGTGGTGGTCGTGGTCCCGACGGGGAGCGGCTGGGTCAACCGCAACGCGATCGAGGGCTTCGAGCGCCAGCTCGGCTCGGGCGTGGCGACGGTGGCCGTGCAGTACGACCGCTCACCGAGCTGGCTGAGCCTGCTCGCCGAGCGAGACGTGAGCGAGGCGTCGGCGCGGGCGGTCGTCGACGCCGTCGCCGCGCGGATCGACGAGCTGCCGGCCGGGGAGCGCCCCGCCCTCTACGTCTACGGCGAGTCGCTCGGCGCCCTGGCGGGTCAGGCGGCCCTCGCCGATCACGCGCGGGCCGCACACGTGTGCGGATCCCTGTGGAGCGGGGTGCCGGGCGGGGGCAGGCTCGGCATCGCCCGCGAGCGCGCCCTCGCCAACGCGGACGACCCCATCGTGCACCTCGTCCCCGGCACGGCCACCCACCGACCGCTGCGCTGGGCCGGTGCGGTGTGGCTGCCGTGGGTGAGCTACGGCGGGGCCGCCGTGGACACCCTGTCCTCCCTCGCGCCCGGGGACGGCCACGGCCACCGGTACGGACCCGAGCAGGACTGGACCCTGCCGACGTGCAGCACCCCCGTGGCGGCCGGGGCCCGGCATACGGGCTGACCGGGGGTCCGGCCAGGGTCGTCCCCGAGTGCGAGCCCCCAGGCCCCCTGCCTAGGTTGGAGGCATCACCACCGACAACCTCCAGGGGGAGCAGATCATGAGCGACGCACCGCAGGACAAGCAGACCTTCACCGAGCGGATGGACGTGGCCAGCCACCAGCTGGTCGGCAAGGTCCGCGAGCTGGTCCAGGACGGCAACGCCAAGCGCGTCGTCATCAAGGACCAGGACGGCAAGGAGCTGCTGACCGTGCCGCTGACCATGGGCGTCGCCGCGGGTGGCGTCCTGACGCTGGCCGCCCCGATGCTCGCCGCCATCGGAGCCGTCGCGGCCCTGGTGACCAAGGTGCAGCTCGAGGTAGTGCGCGAGGGCACGCCCGGCGAGGCTGCCGCGACCGGCTCGGACGAGCCCGGCGCCGGTCAGCCCGACGTCACGCCCCTCGGCGACGGCAGCTGATCAGCCGCACCGCGACCCACCCGAACCACCCAGCGCGAGGGCGCCCGTGTCAGCGGGCGTCCTCGTCGGGCTGGTGGATGCCGAAGACGTTGCCCTCGGTGTCGAGGTAGTAGCCCTGCCACGCCATCCCGGGGAGGGCGTACTTGGGCAGGGCCAGCGTCCCGCCCGCCTCGAGGATGCGCTGCTCGGACTCGTCGTAGTCCTCGACGCCCATGGTCAGCACGGCGCCCTTGACCGCGCCGTCGGCCGCCGGGGACGGTCCCTGTCGCTGCATGAGGGCGCCGTTGATGCCGAGCGTGCCCTCCTCGCCGGTCGTGACGCCGGCGTAGGGCAGGCTGGCGAACTCGCTCCAGTCCTCGTGGCTCCAGCCGAACGCCGCGGCGTAGAACGCCATCGCGCGGTCGAGGTCGTCGACGTGGATCTCGAAGTGCACAGGACGGGACATGGTGGCCTCGCTGGTTCGTCGGTGGGCGACGGTGGACGTCGGTGGACGTCGTCGGTGACGTCGGACCGGCACGAGTCTGCCGGACTAGGGTGGCCATGGCCAGACTCTCGACGACGAACGGCGCCCACCATGACGGATCACGTCGACACCCCTCCCCTGCACTCCTTCACCCGCGCCGGGCTGACCTTCGAGGTCATCGACAGCGGGCCGCGCGACGGCGAGGTGGTCGTGCTGCTGCACGGCTTCCCCGAGGACGCGACGGCCTGGACGGCGGTCTCGGAACGCCTGCACGCCAAGGGTTTCCGGACCCTCGCGCCCAACCAGCGGGGGTACTCCCCCGCCGCGTCGCCGGCCGGCAACGACGCCTACCGCGTCAGCGAGCTCGTGCGCGACGTGCTGGCCCTCGTCGACGCGTCGGGCGCCGGGCGCGTCCACCTGGTCGGGCACGACTGGGGAGGTGCCGTCGCCTGGGCCACCGCGCTGTCGGCACCCGACCGCCTGCTGTCCCTGACCGTCCTGTCCACGCCCCACCCCGCGGCGATGGAGCGAGCCATGCGGACGCCGGACCAGGCGCGTCGCAGCTGGTACATGCTGGCGTTCCAGGTGCCCGGCCTGCCCGAGCGGGTGCTGTCCCGGTCGATGCTGCGCTTCCTGACCAGCGCCGGCCTGCCCGCCGACCACGCCCAGCGGTATGCCGCCCGCTTCGCCACCCCGGCGAGCCTGCGCGGCCCGATCGGCTGGTACCGCGCGAGCGCCCCCTGGCGGTCGCTGACGTCCGGCGGTCTCGGCTCGAGGAAGGCTGCTGGCGGGCGTGGGGCCGCGGCGAGGAGTGCCGGCTCGACGAACGGTGCTGCCGCGCAACGGTCCTCGCAGGTCCAGGTCCCGACGACCTACGTGTGGGGACGCCGCGACGTCGCCCTCGGCCGCGCCGCTGCGGAGGCCACTGCCGCGTTCGTCGACGCGGACTACCGGTTTGCTGAGCTCGACGCCGGGCACTGGCTCCCCGAGTGCAACCCCGACGACGTCGCCGACGCGATCACGGACCGAGCGCGAGGCGGGCGCGGCACGCATGACTGACGCGCCGGCTCCACGCAGCTCGGGCGGCTCGCGTCACCGATCGTGACGTCGGGCCGGACGGGCAGCGGTGACCAGCTCCGTCATACGGGCTGAGCCTGGGTCCTGCTGAGCCTCAGGGCATCTGGATCTCACCGAGCTCGTCCCAGCCGGTGCCGGGCTTCTCGAACGAGATGACCTTGGGGCGCGTGGCGGCGTACTTCCCCTGCGTCTTCATGGCCTCGGCGAAGTGGCCGGACTCGACGTGCTCCTTGCCGGCCTGCGCGTCCTTGTAGGCCTCGATGAGGACGTACTCGTTGGGGTTGTCGCACGAGCGCGACCACTCGAACCACAGGCAGCCCGGCTCGGCGCGGCACGCCTCGGTGAACTCCCGGGTCAGCTCGAGGAAGTCGTCGGCGTACTCCGGCTTGACGTCCCACTTGACGGTGATCGTGATCATCGGGCGCTCCTCGCAAATCGGGTTTGTCGTCGCCCCATTGTGGGCCAGGCTGGCCCCCATGACGGACCCCTCCCCCGCGGACCTGCTCGCCCGGTACGACGCCCAGCTCCGCGACGAGGCCGAGCTCGTCTCGGCCGGCACCAAGGAACGGCACGGGCCCGTCCTCTGGGGGGTGTATCGCGGGGTGCGCGGCTTCGTCACCTACCGGGACCTGGGCGGGCTCGACGAGGCCAGGATCGAGCAGCTGGTGCAGAAGACGCTCGAGCACTATCGCTCGGACGAACGAATCACCAGGGTGGAGTGGAAGACTCGCGGCCACGACGTGGCGCCAGGACTGCACGACGCCCTGGTCACCCAGGGGTTCGTCCCGGGCGCATCGGAGTCCGTGATGATCGGCGAGGCTGCGAAGCTCGCGGTGGACGTGCCCCTGCCTGACGGGGCGGCCGTCGAGCTGCGGCGGGTCGAGTCGGAGGCCGACGTGCGGCGTCTGTGCGAGGCCGCGGACGAGGCCTTCGGCGAAGCCGTCCCGGGGATGGCCGATGAGCTGCTCGACCGCCTGGCGCTCGGGCGCGACGACCTGGAGCTGTGGGTCGCCGAGATCGACGGGCTGGTCGTGTGCACCGGGCGGATCGAGCCTGTCGTGGGCACCGAGTTCGCCGGCCTCTGGGGCGGGGCGACGCTCGCCCAGTGGCGTGGGCGAGGGATCTATCGAGCCCTGACGGCGGCGCGGGCACGCTCGGCGCTGCGGCGCGGCGCGACCTTGCTGCACAGCGACTCGACCGAGCACTCCCGCCCCATCCTCGAGCGCTCCGGCTTCGTGAAGGTCACCACGACGACGCCGTACGTCTGGCGGCGGCCGTGAGCCTCTGGCGCTGGGGCCCTCGCCTCGCGGGTGCGAGATGACGTCGACCTCACAGGTCGTGGCGGCTGATCGGCATACGGTCAAATGATGGCTATCAGGGTCAAACGCTCTATATTTTCGATGTATCGTTCGATACCGTGGTCGTATGACGTACACCGACGTTCTCGCGGCAAGGGGCACCCTCGACGGGGCCCTGGAGGCGTTGCGCGTGCTCGGTGCTGGGGTGAGCTCGGTCCAGTCCATGGATCTGGCCGGGTTGGCGGTGACCGCGACGCAGGTCGCTGCGGCGGCGCGGGGCCTGGCGTGCGCCGTCACCATCGAGGCCGGCGAGCGGGGTGTGATCCGCGAGTCGGGGTCGACTGGCGCGGCCGCCTGGCTGACCGATGCCGGCGCCGCGCTCACCGAGACCGACGCGCACGCCATCCGACGGGCGATCGACACGACGACCCGGCCGGTACTGTCCGGGCTCCGCGACGCGCTCAGGACGGGTGACGTGACTCCGAGCGACGCGGGCCGCGCCGCCTCTGTCTTCGACGAGCTGCGCACCGCCACCGACCCGGCCATGCACGACGAGATCGCCGAGGCCGCCACGACCCTCGCCCGCCAGTGCACCAGCCGGCGCTCGCTGGCCCGGTTCAAGACCGACATGCTCGCCCGCTACGGCACCCTCGACAGCGAGGAACGCACCCGCAGCCACCACGCCGCCCAGCGCGGCCTGTCCGGATTCACCGAGATGCCGGACGGGCTCTATCGCCTCGAGGGCCTGCTCTCCCCGACCGACAAGGCCACCTTGGACGCCGCCCTCACGGCTCTGTCGGCGCCGGTCCCCAACCCCGAGCCCGGCCAGATCGACACCCGGCTCCCCCGCGAGCGCCGCTTGGACGCTCTCATGCGGATGGCGGAGCTCGTCGGCGCCTCCACGGTGACCGGACCCATGGGTGCCGGCACCAGGGTCAACCTCACGCTCCCGCTGGATGCGCTCGCCCGGCCGTGCGAGCATCGGGCCAAGGACATGTTCGGGCTCTGGCGGCCCACCGGGGAGCCGTGCGACTGCACCACGCCCGTGGCCGCCGTCGACGACCTCGGCACCCACCTGCTTCCGGCCTACGCCCGCGAGCTCTCCTGCGATGCCGAGGTCACGCCCGTCTGGCTGGGTGAGGGTGGCCAGCCCCTGACCCTTGGACGGACGGAGCGTCTGGCCAGCAAGGGGCAGCGGAGCGCGCTCGAGGTGCGCGACGGCGGATGCAGCTTCCCCGGCTGCGACAACCCCGCCTCCTGGTCACGGGTCCACCACATCGTCCACTGGGCCGACGGTGGCGCCACCGACGCCGACAACCTCGCCCTGCTGTGCGGACCGCACCACCGGTTCGTCCACCGGCACGACATCACCGGACGCGTCACCCCCGACGGCGGCCGGGTCGAGTGGGACGTGGTCAACGTCCTGGGCGGGTGGCGCCCCGCACCCCGACCTGCAGACGCAACTGGCCCGCCCGACCCGGCGGACGCCACAGGCACCCCTGACCGGACACCACCGGCAGGCGACTCCGTCGAGGCGCACGGGGAGACGCCGGGCGTGAACCGGCCGGAGACCGATCCGCCCGGCGACCACGACCTGGCGACCTGACCCGTTGCCGTGTGCCCTGGTGCCTCCGCGCCGGGGTCAGGCGGCCATGCCCACGCACAGCTGCCAGGTCACGCCGTAGCGGTCCCCCACCCACCCGAAGTACGGCGCGAATCCGTAATCACCGCGCGGCATGTAGACCTGCCCGCCATCGACCAGGACGTCCCAGACCCGATCGAGCTCGGCCTGGTCCGCGCAGTCGACCCACAGCGAGATCGACGGGGTCAGGCCGAACGCATGGGAGACCCCCGAGTCCACCACCATGACGCGGTGGCCCTTGAGCTCGGCGGACGCGTGCAGGACCGGCCCGGTCGCCTGCCCCAGATCACCCTCACGACGAGCCACCAGCCCCGCGACCCAGTCACCCCCGAAGGCCTCGGCATACAGGTCGAGGGCGCCCTCGGCGCCTCCCTCGAGCATGATGAACGTCGCGGCACCCTGGGTCTGCGTCATGACGCCACCCTAGACGGGCATGACGGGCCGGAACAGGCATGATGACCCGGTGCCTCCCCGCTCCCCGCTCCCGCCCCGCCACGGGCTGCAGTCGGCCTGGGTGCGTACTCCGGACCGGGATCCGGGCCGGGTCGCCCCCTGGGAGACGATGCGAGACTGGTTACGGCACAAGCTCCCTGACGAGGTCGATGTCGAATCGATGCTGGCCGCAAAGCGATTCGTGGACGACGATGGTCACCCCTGGACCGGAGACGAGCCCTACCGCCCGCACACCTTCGTGTGGTTCCACCGTGACCTGCGCGAGGAGCCTGTCGTGCCAGGCGAGCTCACCGTCCTGCACCAGGACGAGCGGATCGTCGTGGTGGACAAGCCGCACTTCCTCTCGACCATCCCGCGCGGGCGCCACGTCACTCAGTCGGTGGTCGTCCGTGCGCGCGGCACGCTCGATCTACCCGAGCTCGGACCCGCTCACCGGCTCGACCGACTGACCGCCGGGGTGCTCGTCCTCACGACCGAGCGACGCTGGCGGGCGCCCTACCAACGGATGTTCGAGCAACGGATCCCGGTCAAGACCTACGAGGCCATCGCCCCGCTCCGCCCTGATCTGACCCTGCCTCTCACGCTGCACAGCCACATCGTCAAGGACCGGGATGTCCTGACGGCCCGCGAGGTCCCGGACGCGCCACCCAACGCCGAGACCGCGGTCGAGCTGGTCGAGGTGCGTGGCGGATTCGGACGCTACCGGTTGTCGCCCCGCACGGGACGGACGCATCAGCTGCGCCTGCACCTGGCGTCCCTCGGCATCCCCATCGTCGGCGACCCGCTGTATCCCACCGTCCTGCCCGACGCCGTCGACGACGTCAGCGAGCCCTTGCGCCTCCTGGCCCGGACGCTGGCGTTCGTCGATCCCGTGGACGGGACGCGGCGCAGGTTCGACAGCGAGCGCGAGCTGGCCTGGCCTAGCTGCCCGTAGCCTTGCCGCCATGCAGTGCGACTACTTCGACGCGGGGCGGTGCCGGTCGTGCACCTTCATGGGCGTTCCCTACACCGAGCAGCTCGCCGACAAGCAGCGCACCGTCGCCGACGTCCTGGCGGGCCACGTCCCCGAGGACGCGTGGCTCGATCCCCGACCCAGTCGCGAGAGCGAGTTCCGCAACAAGGCGAAGCTCGTCGTGGCGGGCACCACGGCAGCGCCGACCTTCGGCATCCTGGACGCCGGCGGGGCGGGGGTCGACCTGCGCGGATGCGGGCTCTACGAACCCGGGCTGCACGAGGCGGCGCTGGCGCTCGCCGAGGTCGTCCCCCGTCTCGGGCTCCAGCCGTATGACGTGCGCGGACGCCAGGGCGAGCTCAAGCATCTCCTCGTCACCCACTCCCCCACGGGCGAGCTCATGGTGCGCTTCGTGCTGCGCTCGACCAACCAGCTGGGTCGTCTGCGACGCGGCGTCCCGGTGCTGCTCGAGGCCCTGCCGCAGATCCGGGTCCTGTCGGCCAACCTCCAGCCCCGCCACGCCGCCGTGCTCGAGGGTGACGAGGAGGTCCTGCTCAGCGAGGCCGATACCCTGCCGATGCCTGTCGCCGGCGTGACGCTCCACCTCGGCACCCGCAGCTTCTTCCAGACCAACACCTCTGTCGCGGAGTCGTTGTACGCCCAGGCGGGCGACTGGGTCCTCGACGCGCAGGTCGGCACGTTGTGGGACCTCTACTGCGGCGTGGGCGGATTCGCGCTCCACGCGGCCGACCGGGCCTGCGCGTCCGGTCGGTCGATCCAGGTGCTGGGCATCGAGGTCTCACCCGAGGCGATCAGTAGCGCCCGCCGCAGCGCCGACGAGCTGGGTCTCGGCACAGCCCGATTCATCGACGGCGACGCGACCAGCCTTGCCCTGGAAGCGGACTCGCGTCCGGATCTGGTCGTGGTCAATCCCCCACGACGCGGGATCGGTGGCCCGCTCGCCCGCTGGCTCGAGGAGTCTCCCGCCTCCACCGTGATCTACTCCAGCTGCAACCCCGCCACGTTGGCGCGCGACCTGGCGGACATGCCCTGCTGGCAGGTCACCGCGGCAAGGCTGTTCGACATGTTCCCCCAGACCGCGCACGCCGAGGTCCTCGTGCGCCTGCAACGCCCCAGACCTCGCTGAGATGATGGCCCCATGACCGTCATCCGGCCCCTCGACCTGGCGGACGTGCCCGCTCTGACCGAGCTGGTCCTCACGAGCCGAGAGCACCTGGCGCCGTGGGAGCCGGCGCGCCCGGAGCGCTTCTACACCGAGGAAGGCCAGCGCGAGATGGTGCGCCTGGCCCTCGCCGAGCGCCATGGTGGCCGCATGGGCCCCTATGTCGTCACGGACGAGCGCGGGCGGATCGCGGGACGCATCACCCTCAACAACATCGTCCGGGGCGCCGGGCAGTACGCGAGCGTGGGGTACTGGCTCGGCGCGGGATTCACCGGACGGGGGCTGGCGACGCGTGCCGTGGCCGAGCTGTCGGACCTTGCCTTCGGCGAGTGGCAGCTGCACCGCCTCGAGGCCGGCACCCTGCTGCACAACCTCGCCTCGCAGCAGGTCTTGGAGCGCAACGGATTTCAACGCTACGGCCTGGCGCGCAAGTACGTCATGATCGCGGGCACCTACCAGGACCACCAGCTCTACGAGCTGCTCTCGCCGGACCTTCGCTAGCTCACCGCCGGTCGTTCACGGTCGGCCCTGGGGGCAGGGGTCTTGTGCGGCATCGTCACGGATGTATACGGTGTTCACATGATGAGCATGGATGCTACCCAGCTGATCTCCTCCTACGAGCAGGCGGTCGCCTCGATCGACGTCGACGGGCTGCTGGAGCTCTACGCGGACCACGTCCGGGTCTTCGACGGCACGTCGGCCTGGCAGTATCCCTCCAAGGACGAGTGGCGGGCCGCCGTCGTCGAGTGGTTCGGCTACCTGTCCGGCAACGGGATCTGCGAGATCCGCGAACTACGGGTCGCCGGCTCCGACGACCTCGTCGTCATCTCCGGGCTGGCGTTCTACGCCGCCGACGATCGCCAGGGCGGGCGCGCGGAGATCGTCTCCCGGTTCACCCAGGTGTGGGAGCCCGGCGATGGCGGCCCGCGCATCACGCACGAGCACACCTCGCTCCCGCTCGACGACCAGTGCCAGCACCCGCTGCCGCAACCCACGACCTGACCCGGACCGCGAGCGCGTCCCGAGCACGACACATCTCCCCGCCGGCCACGAGCCCGGCCTACGCTGGGACGCATGGCAGTGCGACGACCCGCCGTCGCGGGCACGTTCTACCCCGCCCAGCCCGCGGTCCTCGAGCAGCTGGTGGACCAGCTGCTGGCCGAGGCCGGCACGTCGGGCACGTCACGAGTGCCGCACACGGACCCGCTGCGTGCTGACTCGCCGCCCACTGAATACTCCGGCCCGAACCCGTCACGCACCGCCTCGCCTGCGGCCACCGCACCGATCCGGCTCGGCGCGTGGTCGGTCATCGCCCCGCACGCCGGCTACGTCTACTCCGGGTCGACGGCCGCGGTCGCCTACCGCCACCTCCGTCGCGACGGCATCGAGCGGGTCGCGGTGCTGGGCCCGACGCACCGCGTGCCCCTCCGTGGTGTCGCGACCTCGAGCGCCTCGGCGTGGAGCACCCCTCTCGGGGAGGCCCGGGCGATCGTGCCACCCTCCGTGGCAGCGCTGCCCCAGGTCGTCGTCAGTGACGAGGCCCACGCCCCGGAGCACTCCATCGAGGTCCACCTGCCCTTCCTGCAGCGGCTGCTCCCCCAGGCCGACCTCGTCCCGCTCGCGGTCGGTCGCGCCACTCCCTCCGAGGTCGCCGACGTCGTCGACGCGCTGCTGGACGATCCGGCGACAGTCGTCGTCATCAGCTCCGACCTGTCCCACTACCTGCCGTATGACGCCGCCCGTCGCCTCGATCGCGACACCATCGACCAGGTCACCGCCCTGAGGGGCGACCTCGACCACGAGCAGGCCTGCGGCGCGACCCCCATCAACGGCCTCATGGAGCACGCCCGCCGCCGAGGGGGCACGATCCGCGCGCTGGCGTCGTGCTCGTCCGGCGACACGGCAGGCGACCGCGACCGGGTCGTCGGCTACGCGGCCCTCGCGCTCGAGGAGAAGGCGTTCGAGGAGACGGCATTCGTGGAGGCCGGGCCATGACCTCCACCGTCCCGGCCGACGCCGGCCCCGTCCTCCTCGCCGTCGCACGCGGCGCGATCCACGGCCGCCTCGGCATCGCCGCCCGGCAGTCCGACGCCGACTTTCCCGACCCGCTGGACGGCCCCACCCGGGAGAGGTGGCTGCTCGACGACGGCGCCTCGTTCGTGACCCTGCACCTCGACCGCCGCCTCCGCGGCTGCATCGGCACGCTGACGGCATACCGACCGCTCCTCGACGACGTCCGCGCCAACGCCGTGGCGGCGGCCAGCACGGACCCGCGCTTCCCGCCGGTCGGGCCCGACGAGGCGCCGCACCTCGCCATCGAGGTGTCGGTCCTGTCGGTCCCCGAACCGATCCAGGTCACGTCGGAGCGCGACGCGGTGCTCGCCCTGCGGCCGCGGGTGGACGGGGTGGTCCTCGAGGCAGCTGGTCGTCGCGCGACCTACCTGCCACAGGTGTGGGACCAGCTCACCGACCCCCTGGACTTCCTGCGCAGCCTGCGCGCCAAGGCGGGCCTGCCCCGGGACCACTGGGACGATGGCGTGCGCCTCTCCCGATACAGCGTCACGTCCTTCGAGGAGGAGCCGTGAGCAGCCTCGCCCGCTACTGGCACGCCACCGACGACGGGCGGGTCCGTTGCGTCCTGTGCCCCCGCGAGTGCACGCTGCGCGAGGGGCAACGCGGCTACTGCTTCGTGCGTCGCAACGAGGGCGGCGAGCTGCACCTGACGACCTACGGGCGCTCCAGCGGGTTCTGCCTCGACCCCGTCGAGAAGAAGCCGCTGCGTCACTTCTACCCCGGCACCAGCGTCCTGTCCTTCGGGACCGCGGGGTGCAACCTCGGCTGTCGCTTCTGCCAGAACTGGGACATCTCCACGTCCCGCGAGATGGACCGCCTGCAGGACGACGCCTCCCCCGCACAGATCGCCGACGCGGCCCGCGACTGGCAGGCCGCCTCGGTGGCCTTCACCTACAACGACCCGGTGATCTTCGCGGAGTACGCCATCGACGTCGCGCACGCCTGCCACGAGCGCGGGGTCCGGACGATCGCCGTGACCGCGGGCTACGTCCAGGGCGAGGCACGTCGCGACTTCTTCGCGCCCATGGACGCCGCGAACGTCGACCTCAAGGGCTTCTCCCCCGAGTTCTACCGCGGGGTCACCGGCGCGCGTCTCGACACGGTGCTCGCGACCCTCACCTATCTGGTCCACGAGACCGACGTGTGGGTCGAGCTGACCACGCTGCTCATCCCGGGGCACAACGACAGCGACGACGAGATCGAGCGCATGTGCCGGTGGGTCGTGGCAGAGCTCGGCCCGGACCTGCCGCACCACTTCACGGCCTTCCACCCCGACAACCGGATGCGAGACGTGCCGCGCACTCCGGTCGACACCCTGGAGCGCGCCAGACGCATCGCGACGGACGCCGGCGAGCACTTCGCCTACACCGGCAACGCGCGCAACCCTGAGGGCGACACGACGCGATGTCCCGGATGCGGCTCAGCGGTGATCGAGCGCGCCGGCTACACCATCACGGGCTACCGGCTCGACGAGCAGGGCCGGTGCGAGCGCTGCGGCATCTCTCTCCCGGGCCGGTATGCCGACCAGCCCGGCGACTTCGGCACCCGCCGCATCCCGCTGAGGATCACGCCCGCGGGGCGCTGACACGTCGGGTGCGGCGAGGTGAGGCGGCTGGCTCTCCAGGGCCTTGAGACGGCCCGCTCGTCGTCGGCCCGGGCTCACTAGGCTGTTCGCATGAAGCTCGGCGTGGATCTCGGCACCACTCGCACCATCGTCGCCACGGCCGACCGCGGCAACTATCCGGTCGTCACCTTCTACGACGGAGACGGCGAGGCGCACGAGCACCTGCCGTCGGTGGTCGCGCTGGACGATGACCGGCTCGTGTTCGGCTTCGAGGCGCTGGCGGCCGCTCGAGCCGGGGCACCGCTGACGCGGTCCTTCAAGCGGGTGCTGGCAGCCCCGGACGTGACAGCCGAGACACCCGTCACCGTCGGCACCAGGCAGGTCCCCGTGCTGGAGCTGCTGACGGCATACGCCGCTGCTCTGCGCACGGCCCTGGTCGAGCAGTCGAGCCTGTCCGAAGAGCTGACCGTTGACTCCGAGCTGCAGGCGGCCGTCGGGGTCCCCGCCCACGCTCACGGACCGCAGCGCTTCCTGACGCTGGAGGCCTTCCGGCGGGCGGGCTTCACCGTGGTCGCCATGCTCAACGAGCCCTCGGCCGCGGGGTTCGAGTTCACGCACCGCAGACGCCGGGAGATCACCCGCAACCGCACCCGCGTCGTCGTCTACGACCTCGGCGGCGGGACCTTCGACGCCTCGGTGGTCGACGTCGCGGGCACCCACCACGAGGTGCTCGGGACGGTGGGTCTCAACCACGTGGGTGGCGACGACTTCGACCTGCTCCTGGCCGACCTGGCCGCCGAGTCGATCCACCAGCGGGTGGACGACCTCTCGGCCCCCGACCGCGACGACCTCCTGGAGCAGGCCAGAGAGCTCAAGGAGCACCTGTCACCCCAGACCCGGCGCCTGACCCTCGAGGTCGCCGGGACCGAGGTCGGTGTCCCTGTCACCGCGTTCTACGGCCGTGCCACACCGCGCGTTGAGCAGACGGTGGACGCCATGGGCCCGCTGATGGGAGACGCCGACGACCACGTCGACGAGCTGCACGACGTGGCCGGCATCTATCTCGTCGGGGGTGCGAGCGGCCTGCCTCTCGTCCCGCGGCTGCTCAAGGAAAGGTTCGGTCGGCGAGTTCACCGCTCACCGCTGCCCGCGGCGTCCACCGCCATCGGGTTGGCCATCGCGACCGACGACGACGCGGGCTACTCGCTCCGGGACCGGCTGTCGCGCGGTTTCGGCGTCTTCCGAGAGCTGCGCGACGGGGAGGCCGTCGGCTTCGACCCCATCCTCGGGCGCACCGACGTCCTCGAACCGAGCGGCTGCCGCACGGCCACCCGTCGATATCGCGCGGCCCACGACGTCGGGTGGTACCGCTACGTCGAGCACACCGACCTCGACGAGCACGGTGGCCCCACCGGAGATCTCGTCCCTTTCGCCGAGGTTCTCTTCCCCTTCGACCCCGTCCTGCGCGACGGCCGTGACCTGACCCGCGTCCCCGTGCAGCGTCGGGACGACGGCCCGCTGGTCGAGGAGCGCTACACCCTGGACGAGCACGGGATCGTGCAGGTGCGCATCACCGACCTCGACAGTGGCTACAGCCAGGTCCACGCCCTGCGCGCGGACGGGTAGGTCCGGCCGTGGTGGACGGATCGAGTGCTGGTGATCGCACGGGGGACCCCGGCCACCCCGGCCACCCGGATTACACCGAGTACGACACCCGGCTCGCGGCCTACTGCGTGATCGTCGACGATGAGGGCCGCCTCCTGCTCGCGCTCTGGAACGAAGGGACGCGCCCGATGTGGACGCTGCCCGGAGGCGGGGTCGAGCTGCACGAGACGGTGGCCGAGGCGTCCGTGCGCGAGGCCGCGGAAGAGACCGGGCTCGAGGTCGAGCTCGGTCCCCTCCTGGCCGTGGACACCCGCGTCATCCCCGCCGAGCAGCGGTGGAGCGGATCCGGTCGCCCGCTCAGAGCGGTGCGGGTCCTGCACGAGGCCACGGTCGTCGGTGGCATCCTCACCAACGAGGTCGCGGGCACCACGGACGAGGCCCGGTGGTTCCCCATGGCCGAGGTGCACGCCCTCGACCACGTCTCGCTGGTCGACGTCGCCCTGGCACACCTAGCAGGCCCACCACAGCGGCGTGCGGGCGCCTGAACCTCCGCGCAGCTGAACCTAGGGGCACCTGAACCTAGGGGCACCTGAACCTAGGGGCACCTGAACCTCGGTGCAGCTGAACCTCGGTGCGACTTGGGCGCCTGATCCTCTCGATCGCTCGCCGTACATGCCTCAGGGCGGCTGGGCGTCACTTCAGACGCTTGAGCACCGCCTTGGCGACGCTCTCCGCGCTCTGGGGGTTCTGCCCCGTGATGAGGTTCTTGTCGCGCACCACGTTGTCCTTGAAGGGCAGCAGCGCCTTGGAGTACTTGGCTCCCAGCGCCTTGAGCTCCTCGTCCAGGCGGAAGGGCACGGCATCCTGGCGCTTGGCCAGCTTCTCCTCGGGCCAGGAGAAGCCCGTCACCTTGCGTCCCTTGATGACGGGTGCGCCGTCCTCGCGACGGGCGCCGAGCAGTCCGGCAGGGCCGTGGCACACCGCAGAGACGACCTTGCCCTGGGCGTCGAGATCGGCGACCAGGGCGCCGAGTGCCTCGCTGGTCGGGAAGTCGAACATCACGCCGTGGCCGCCGGTCAGGTAGATGGCGTCGAACTCGTCCGCCGTGAGGTCCTCGACCCGGACGGTGTCGTCCAGCAGGGACATGAAGGCCGGGTCGGCGTAGCGCACACCGGTGCCCCCGCTCTTGAGCATCATCGTGGACAGGCTCTCGGGGTCGAGCGGCACGGCCCCTCCGTCGATGCTCGCGATGGTCACCTCGTGGCCGGCGTCGGTGACGACGTCGTAGAAGTGGGTCAGCTCCCCCAGCCACAGCCCGGTGCGGTAGCCGGCAGAGGTGTAGCGGGGGGTGCTCGTGACGACGATCAGGATGCGCTTGGGGGTGCGTGTCATGCGGCTCGGCATACCCACGATGGTCACGAGGCAGTCCCGGGGCCGGCGTCCGGCGCCTCCGGGGAGCCCTCGCCACGGGTGTGCCCCGATGGCGCCTCGTAGGGCGCCTCCGCCACCGGCTCCCGGGTCTGCGCTAGGTGGCTGTTGTTCTCCGGGGTCGACGCCAGGTGGCTGTCGTCGCCGGTCAGCGCCGCCAGGATCCGCCGTTGCGTGGCCGCCTCGGCCCCTCGCCCCTGACGCTCGAGCGTGCGGGCGAGCAGCAGCCGGACGTAGTCGTCCGTCGGGGCTCGGCCGACGAGCTCGGTGAGCTGCTCCTCGGCCCGACCGAGCTGGGCCGAGTGGTAGTAGGCGCGGACGAGGAGGAGTCGGACGGCGACGTTGTCGGGCTCGGAATCCAGCAGGTCGGACAGCGAGTGGGCGGCCGAGGTGTACTTCTTCTCCTCGAACAGGTGCTCGGCCATCGACAGCTGCAGGTAGCGCAGGTCCTCCACGGGTGCTCCTTCGGTCAGGACGATGTCGGCCTAACACGTCTGCGGCGCATGGCATTCCCCCGCCCACCAGTTGCGCTGCGCCAGGCGCCAGAGGCGGCACGGCTGCGTCGATCCCGCCCGGACCTCGAGGCAGTGACCGACCGACGCGATCGGGCCGTCCCAGGACACGGCGAGCGCTCGTGGCTCCACCTCGTAGGCCCGCAGCTGCAGCTCGCAGTCGCACGACGCCCCGCGCGCACCGAGCCGACGCTCGAGACGGCTGGCGCGCGGTGCCCGCTGCTCGCGCCACGTCTCGACCCACCGCCACGACCCGTCGCAGTCGAACCGCTGCACCATGCGTCCCACGTAGCACACGACGCACTCGTGCGGGTGCGCGCCCATCAGCTCGCGCACGACCTCCGTCGGGTCGATGTCCGCCACCGTCATCTGGGGTCTCCTCCCTCGCCGGGCCCAGTCTGGCGGGCGAGGGGCGGGCCGTCGGACGATCGGCGGCCGCCTGTGGACGACGGTCGCGGAGACGAGACGACCTGTGGACAAGTCGTCGTTCAGACGCGGACCACGGCCACCGGTGCGTGCGAGGCCTGCAGGACCTGCCGGCTGGTCGACCCGAGCAGCATGCCCGCGAAGCCACCCCGCCCGCGGCTGCCCACGACGACCATCGAGGCGCTGCGGGACTCCTCCGCGAGCGCCTTGACCGACGAGCCGCGGCGGATGCGGGCTTCGACGACCACGTCCGGGTGCTGCTCGCGGCCGTGCTGGAGCACGTGCTCCACCAGCTCGGTGTGACGCCGGGTCATCTCGTCGTGCGCGGAGGAGCCCTGCTCCGTCGGGACGACGCCGCCCTCGAACTCCATCGTCCAGGCCCGGACGGCCACCAGCGGCACACCTCGACCGTCGGCCTCACCGAAAGCGAACGCCGCGGCCCGGTGCCCCTCGGCCGAGTCGTCGACGCCGAGCACCACCGGCCCGTCCGCCGGGGCTCCGGCCGCACGGTCGGGGACGACGACCACGGGACAGTGCGCGTGCGCAGCGACAGCGCCCGAGACGCTGCCGAGCAGCAGCCCCTCCCATCCGCCCGCCCCACGGCTTCCCGTGACCACGAGCTGCGCGTGCCGGGACGCCTCGATCAGCGCCGCCGAAGGGCTGCCCCAGACGGCCTGGCTCGTCACCTCGAGGTCGGGGTGGGCCACGCGCACGGCAGCCTGGGCCTCGTCCAGGACCCGCTCGGTGCCCTGCTGGACGAGCTCCTCGAGCCCGTAGGACCACCCCAGCTCGTGCGGCGCTGGCTGCGCGACCTCTTGGGCCATCACGAGCAGCAGTCCCGCTTTGCGTCCCTCAGCCTCGCGAGCCGCCCACTCCAGGGCCGAGCGCGCGAGCGCTGAGCCGTCGACCCCGACGACGATGAGGTCGGTGGGGATGGTGTCGTGGGTCATGACAGGCTCCTTCGCTCGTCGGCGGAGCCCGCGTCGTGGGGTCACTCGGCGTCCGGTCGCACCTGCGCCCGGCGAGGCTCCTCACCTGACTCGATGTTAGCGATGGGGGTCCCCACCTCGACGGTGCGCCCCACCGTGCAGAGCCGGTCGTGCGACATACGGATCGCGTCAGGGAGCACCCGGCGGGCCGCGTCGCCCTCCGCTCCCTCCGGGAAGGTGACCTGCCAGGTGATCGTCAGGCCCTCGAGGCGCGACTCGCCGTCGACCTTGACCTTGTCGCCACCCACCTCCACCGAGAACCCCGCAGGCTCGGCACGCCGCGAGGTGAGGTGGTCGACGTCGACCATCGAGCAGCCTCCGATCGCGGCCAGCAGGGCCTCGACGGGGGTGAACGCCGCGTCCTCGCCGGTGCCTAGCTCGAGCGTCCCGCCGCGAGCGTTGGTGGCGGCATACCGCCCAAGGCTGGTCCGCTCGAGCTGGACGGAACGGCGGTGGTCAGGCTGCTGGGAGGTCGTCATGACCGCTAGCCTGCCACCGTGAGCAACGACACCGGTAGCCCCACCGTCCGCCCCGTCCCCGAGGGCCGACTCGTCCTGATCCGTCACGGCGAGACGGAGTGGTCCAAGGCCATGAAGCACACCGGCACCACCGACCTGGACCTCACCGAGCACGGCGCGGAGGCGGCGCGCCGCACCGCTCCCCTGCTCGAGGAGTTCGACTTCGCACTGGTCCTGTCGTCACCCATGCGGCGAGCGCGACGCACCGCCGAGCTCGTGGGTCTGCCCGAGCCCGCGATCGACCCCAACCTCGTGGAGTGGGACTACGGCGGCTACGAGGGCCGCACGACGGCCGAGATCCGCGAGGAGCTCGGCTACGACTGGACGGTCTGGCAGGACGGGGTCGCCGCCGGCGACAGCCCCGGCGAGTCGATCGAGCAGGTCGCCGCCCGGGCGCGCGCGGTCATCGACCGCGTGATGCCCGTCCTCAAGGAGGGCAAGGACGTCGTGCTGGTCGGGCACGGCCACACCACTCGGATCCTCACCAGCGTGTGGCTGCGCACCGAGCCGAGGTTCGGAGCCCAGCTGGAGCTGCACGCCGGGTCGATCAGCGTGCTGGGCTACGAGCGTGCCTTCCCCTCGATCCAGCGCTGGAACCAGCCCGCACCGCGCTGATCAGCGCGGCAGCGACCACGTGTGCACGGGCTCACCCTCGTGCATGTTGTCGACGTAGCGGTGCAGCATCCGCCGCAGGGCCTCGTCGCGGTTGGCGCCCCGGTCCTGCAGCCGGTCCACGCAGCGCACCTGCCAGGCCGCGCCGTTCATCTCGGCCTTGCACCGCTCCTCGATGATGCCGAGGTAGCGGTCGCGCACGGCTGTCGCCACCCCCCACGACTCCAGTCCCGAGTCGGCCAACGGCAGCAGCTGGCGCAGGACCAGCTCGTCCACGGGGACGTCACCGCGACCCGGCCAGTAGAGGTTGGCGTTGAAGCCTCGGCGGGCACCGGCGAAGAAGTTCTCCTTGGCCGAGGCGAAGCTCATCTTGGACCACAGCGGCCGCTCCATGCTGACGAGAGCGTTGACGAGGCCGTAGTAGAAGGCCGCGTTGGCCATCGTGTCGGCCACGGTGGGGCCGGCCGGCAGGACGCGGTTCTCCACCCGCAGGTGCGGCTTGCCGTTCACGGTGTCGTAGATGGGGCGGTTCCAGCGATAGACGGTGCCGTTGTGCAGCTTGAGCTCGGACAGCTCGGGAGCCGTCCCCGACTCCATCACACCCACCGGGTCCTCCTCGCTGACCTCGGGGATGAGCGCGGGGAAGTAGCGGACGTTCTCCTCGAACAGGTCGAAGATCGAGGTCACCCACCGCTCACCGAACCACACTCTCGGCCGCACCCCCTGGTTGCGCAGCTCGATCGGGCGGGTGTCCGTGGCCTGGTGGAACAGCTGGATCCGCGTCTCTGCCCAGAGCTGGGAGCCAAAGAGGTATGGCGAGTTGGCCCCCACCGCCATCTGCACCCCCGCGATGGCCTGCGCGGCGTTCCAGAAGTTCGCGAAGTCCGCGGGCGCGACCTGCAGGTGGCACTGCACCGACGTGCAGGCGGCCTCGGGAGCGATCGTGTCCACGAAGGTGGCCACCCGCTCGCCGCCCCGTCCCTCCATGTCCAGGAGCAGGTCCTCGCCCCGCGCCTCCATGATCGCGTCGTTGAGCCCGAGGTAGCGCGGCGTCGGCGTCAGCGCGTCACGCCCCAGGTGCTCCTTGGTCAGCGTGGGCAGGATGCCGATGGTGACGATGTCCGTGTCACCGGTCTTGTCCCGGGCCGCGCGCAGGTGCTCGCGCAGCGTCTGCTCCAGCGCGTGGAGGCGATCGCCCGCGAGCGGCTCCGGCTCGACGTTGAGCTCGATGTTGAAGCGCGCGAGCTCGCTCTGGAAGAAGGGGTCGTCGATGGCCTCGAGAACCGCCTCGTTGGTCATGCTGGGTCGCAGGTCCTGGTCGACGAGGTTCATCTCGATCTCCAGTCCTGCCATCGGCTCGCTGGTCTCGAAGTCCTGCTGCCCGAGCATGCGCTCCAGCACGTCCAGGCACTGCTGGACCTTTTCTCGATAACGTTGACGCAGCTCGCGGGCGTTCAGCCCGGCGGAGATCTCTTGACCCATGCGGACTAGCGCACCACATGCGGGGCCGCGGCGCGCACCATGACCGGTCCGCGGCGCGTCCGGTCTGCGATCTGCCGCTCGAGGGCGCGTCCCCGAGGGTCTGTCGGTGGTCGCTCCTAGGGTGTCGACCATGCGGATGCTCCACACCTCGGACTGGCACCTGGGCCGTTCCTTCCACCAGGTCGGGCTGCTGCCTGCCCAGGAGCAGTTCCTCGACCACCTTGTGGAGGTGGTGCGCTCGGAGGGCGTCGACGTCGTGGCGATCGCGGGCGACGTCTACGACCGGGCGCTGCCGGCCCCGCAGACCGTGTCGCTGCTCTCGGAGGCCCTGCGCCGCATCACCGACGCGGGGGCCCAGGTGGTGCTGGCGAGCGGCAACCACGACTCCGCGGTGCGGCTCGGCTTCGGTGGCCCGCTGCTCGAGCGGGCGGGGGTCCACCTGCGCACGTCGGTCGCCGACCTGTCGCGGCCCATCACGATCGGCGCCACCCGCATCTATGCACTGCCCTACCTCGAGCCGTCGGTGGTGGCGGACGAGCTCGACGGCGCCGAGCGGTCCCACCACGGGGTCATCGAGCGGGCGCTGGCTCGGGTGACGGCCGACGCCGAGCGGCACCAAGGGCCGGTGGTGGTGCTGGCGCACGCCTTCGTCACCGGAGGCGAGGCGAGCGACAGCGAGCGGGACATCAGCGTGGGCGGGGTGGGCGACGTGCCCCTCTCCCTGTTCCGCGAGGCCGACTACGTGGGCCTCGGGCACCTGCACGGCGCCCAGACGCTCGACGAGCGGGTGCGCTACTCCGGGTCCCCCGTCGCCATGAGCTTCTCCGAGGCTCGGCACACCAAGTCGTCGTGGCTGGTGGACCTCGGCGACGCGCGCTCCGGCGACGTCCGGACCGAGCGGATCGAGGCCCCCGTCCACACGCCTCTGGCGGTCCTGCGAGGCGACCTCGAGGACCTGCTGCGCGACCCGGCGCACCAGGCCGCCGAGTCCGCCTACTGCCAGGTCACGCTGACCGACGCGGTCCGTCCGCTCGATGCCATCGACAAGGTCCGCCGACGCTTCCCCCACACCTTGTCCCTGCAGCTCGACCCCCAGGGGATCGAGCCGTCGCAGAGCCGGTCGTATGCCGCCCGCATCCGCGTCGCGTCCGACCCCGAGCTGGTGGACGGCTTCCTGGAGCACGTCCGCGGCGGGGCGACCCCCAGTGCCGAGGAGCACGCCGTGGTCGTCGAGGCTCTCGAGGCCGTCCGCGTCGCCTCCAGCGGGGAGGGATCGACGTGAAGCTGCACCACCTGCGGGTCACCGCCTTCGGCCCCTTCGCCGGCACGGTCGAGGTCGACCTCGACGAGCTCGGCGCGGCCGGGCTGTTCCTCATCAACGGCCCGACCGGCGCAGGCAAGACCAGCCTGCTCGACGCCGTGTGCTTCGCCCTCTACGGCGACGTCCCGGGCGCCCGGCAGAAGGGGTCCCTGCGCTCGGACCATGCGGCTGCCGAGGCGGTCCCCGAGGTCGAGCTCGAGTGGTCGGTGGGCTCCCGGCGGTTCCGGACCACCCGCTCCCCGGAGTACGAACGCCCCAAGAAGCGCGGCACCGGAACGACGAGGCAGCAGCACAAGGTCGTCATGGTCGAGCGCGTCGAGGGCAGCTGGATCGACCGTGGGTCCGGTCGCGCCGACGAGGTCGGCGGGATCGTCCGCGAGGTGGTGGGCCTGGGCCTCGAGCAGTTCGCCACGGTCGTCCTGCTCCCCCAGGGCGAGTTCGCCCGCTTCCTGCGGGCCTCGACGGACGAGCGTGCCGCGATCCTGCAGCGACTGTTCGACACCACGCGGTTCGAGCAGGTGCAGCGTTGGCTGGAGGCCCGGCGCCGCGAGGTGGAGGCCGAGGTCAAGGAGGCGCGTGCGCGTCTCACGAGCACGCTCACCCGCGTCAACGACGCCGCGGGCCAGGCGCTGGCCGTTGCACCAGCGCCCGCATCGAGCAACGCCGTCCACGACCCCACCCAGCCCGAGAAGTCACCCCACGACGACCGGCGGCAGCCCGTGGGCGCGGACCTCGCGCACGGGCAGGCGACGAGCCCGACGCCCGAGGCGACGGATGCCGTGGAGGACCTGCTCGTGGACACCACGGCGTCCGACGCTGACGCCATCAGGCAGGCACTCACCACGCTCCGCGCCCGGGTCGAGAGCGTGGTCGCCGCGCTCGGCGCTGCGGCCGCCGACGCGGACGCGGCCCGCCGAGGCGCCGCGAGCGCCGACGAGACCGGGCGCCGGGTGCACGCCCTGCGCGCCAAGGCGGCGACGGCCACAGCCACGCTCGCCGGCCTCGAGGCGCAGGCCGACGACATCCGGTCGGTGCGCGAGCGGGTGGGTCGCGCGGCGGCGGCGGCCGAGCTCATCGCCTACGTCACCACCGCCTCCCAGCGGTCTGCGGCCGCGGTCGAGGCGGCAGTCGCTCATGGTCAGGCGGTCGAGGTCCTCCCCGCGGGACTGGGCTCGGGCCTCGGCCTGCGGCCACGGGCTGCACCTGACGACGCGGGTCTCGACGCACAGCCGGGAGGCGCCGACCAGCTCGACCAGCTCGACCAGCTCGACCAGCCCGACCAGCTCGACCAGCTCGACGAGCAGGTGCTGCGGGACGTCACCCGCCGCGTCGACGCGGCGGCGGACCTCGCCACCCGCATCGCGGTCCAGGTGTCCCACGCGGACAGCGCTCGGGAGGAGGCCGAGACCAGCGCGGCAGCCGTCACCGGGCACGCCGCCGCGGTGGCGGAGTCACGGACGCGCCTGGAGCGCGCCCAGGGCACCCGGGCCGAGCAGGCCGATGCCATGGCTGCGCTGACCGCGACGGCAGAGGGAGAGGAGTCGGCCCGGCTCAAGGTCGAGCGGCTTCGAGACGCGGCGGCGCGCATCAAGACGCTGACCGCGGACGAGGGACGGGTTGACGCGCACGCGCGCGCTGCCGCGTCCGCTGCGGCGGAGCGCAGTGCCCGGCAGGAGGACGCCGCCCGGCTCCACCGCCGACGCGCCGACGGCCTGGCGGCCGAGCTGGCGCTCGGCCTCGAGACGGACGAGCCCTGCCCGGTGTGCGGGGCGACCGAGCATCCGGACCCTGCCACGGGCGAGGCCGGCGACCTGGTCACGTCCGAGGACGTGGAGGCCGCCGAGGCGGTCCTCGCCCAGGCCCGGTCCGCGGAGGTCGAGGCGGTGTCCGCGCTCGAGTCCGCTCGCGCCACCCGGGCCGCGCACGCCGACGAGCTGCGCGACCGGCTCGCCACGCTCGACGACCTGCCGGCGGAGGAGGTCGCGCCGGCCCTGGCCACGGCCCAGGCGCATCACACCGCGGCGCAGCGGGCCGCTGCCGCTCTGGTCAAGGCTGAGGCGCGCCTGCACGAGGCGGACCTCGACATCGAGCGCCGGCGGACCGCGCTCGGCGCCGCTTCCGAGCAGCTGGCGGCGGCCCGCTCACGCGTCGAGCTGGCCCGCAGCCGCAGCGAGGCCGAGCGCGCCGAGGCCTGGAGGCTGCTCGACGAGCTCGGTGAGGAGGAGACCCTGCAGCTCGTGCTCCCCCCGGCCGACTCCCCGCAGCGGTCCTCGGTCCCGCGTGCGTCACTGGTCCGTGAGCTCCTCACGAGCGTTCGCTCTGCGGTCGAGTCACTGGGAGTGCTGCACGAGACCCGCTCCGCCCACGCACGGGCTCGACGCGACCTGCTCCGAGCCGAGGAGACCCTGGCCGAGAGCCTGCAGGGCTCAGACTTCGAGGACGCGCAGGAGGTGCGAGCGGCCGCGCTGCCCACCGAGCAGCGGCGCCGGCTCGAGACCACCCTGGCGCGCCACGACCAGGCCCTCCTGCAGGCACGCGCCGTCCTCGACGACCCCGAGGTGGCCGACGCGATGGCCACCGACACCCCTGACCTGGAGGCCCTGGCGATCAGGGTGGAGCGCGCCAGGGCGGCTGCGCGCGAAGCGACCGGCTCCGCGCGGGTCGCGGAGGACGCCGGCGCGCTCCTCGCCCGGCACACCGCCGAGGTGCTCGGCCTCCTCGAGTCGCTGGCTCCTGCCGTGCGTCGTGCCGACACCATCCGTGAGGTCGCGGACACGGTGGCCGGGACCGGTGCCAACAACCTGCGCCGGATGAGCCTGCCCACCTACGTGCTGGCGGCCCGTCTCGAGGAGGTCGTCGTGCTGGCCAACGAGCGGCTCGCCGTGATGACCGACGGCCGCTACGAGCTGCGCCACTCCGACCGGCTGGCGGCGCGCGGTGCTCGCAGCGGGCTGGGTCTGGAGGTCGTCGACGCCTGGAGCGGCAAGGCACGCGACACGACGACGCTGTCCGGCGGTGAGACCTTCATGGCTTCCCTGGCGCTCGCGCTCGGGCTGGGCGACGCAGTACGGGCCGAGGCCGGCGGTGTCGACCTGGACACACTGTTCGTCGACGAGGGGTTCGGCACGCTCGACGAGGCGGCTCTGGAGCACGTGATGGAGGTCCTCGACGGCCTCCGAGCAGGCGGTCGCAGCGTCGGCATCATCAGCCACGTCGCCGAGCTCAGGCAGCGAATTCCAGCCCAGGTCAGGCTGATCCGGACCCAGAACGGCTCCTCCCTCGAGGTCCGCGCCCTGCCGGAGGCCGTGTGACTCGCCTCGTGTGCCCCTGGGATCACGCCTTCCGCCGCGGCGAGACCCGACGTCAGACGGGCCATCGGTGGAACAGAGCCCTCACCCACGGAGCCTGACCTCGATCCACGGATGACGGCCGAGGTCGTCCGACGACAGGTCCCCCACCGCGACGTAGGCAGGGTCCGGCAGGAACCGCACGCTCGTCCCCGTCCCCTCACCGGGGGACGGCGTGACGTCCTCCAAGATCGTCGTCGGCACACCGTGCTCGTAGCGCTGCGACCAGGCGCCCTCCTCCCGGCGGTTGGTGTGCACGAGCCAGCGCGAGACGGCGGCTACGGACGACATCCCCGCCCTCGGTCGACCGTCCGCGAACCGTGGCGCGGACCCGGGATCGGCGAAGCGCACATCCTGCGTCGCCATCACGGGCTTGCGCACGATCCTCCCGGCGTCGTCGCGGCGGGTGTCCGTCCCCCGTCCGTCGTCACGGATCTCCACGGACCCGTCCGGGTGCAGCGTGACGACAGCCAGTCCCTGGCGAACCAGCTCCTCGGCCTCGTCGTTCGCGTAGGCCAGCACCTCCAGCACCAGGTGGCGCAGGCTGACGCCCCCGAGCGCCCGTGCACGGGAACGCAGCTCGGCGAGATGCCCGTGGTCGACCGAGGTGCCCCAGTCGTGCGTCGTCGTCCGCCAGTCATGGACCGGACGACCGAACCTCGCCGTGAGGTGCCAGACCTGCTTGAGGCTCTGCGGATGGTGCAGTCCCGTGCGCGCGGCCTCCCCGATGATGGCGGCATCGAGCAGCCCGTCCCGCGCTACCGCCACCCCCACCTCGTACGCGCCAGGGTCGCGGTAGTGCCGACGCCGCCCGAGCTCCTCGACCATCAGCACCCGGCCCTCGTGCCACTCGACCGGCACCCCCAGCGCGCCGGCTGCTTCCTCGGCCTCGGTTCCCCGGTATGACGGATCCAGCACCACCGCCTCGACGTCGTCCGGGATCGCGACGACGCCGTGGACGTGGGCCTCCACGTAGTCGTCCAGCAAGCCGCCCTGCTCGGCCTCCTCCCGCTCCGAGGTGCACGCCGCCGCAGCGAGGTCGAAAGCGTCCGACAGACGCAGCAGGTCGAAGCGACGGGCCGTCCCGAAGTCCGCCGGTTCGCGGAACGAGTCCGGGAAGCAGAAGGTCGTCCGGTCCAGGACAGGCTCGGCCAGGCGCAGGTGGGACGACCCGAAGCGCACCGCTCCCCCGACCCCGCGGCGACGGTGGTTCAGCGCGCCGTACCGAGGCCGCTCCGAGAAGGGCGCGTCGTCATACGCACCCCCGAACATCCTTGTCTCCCAACGGAACCGATCACCACCAGGATGTGCGGTGAGGCCGCCGTTGCTGGTGCCCGTCTCGAACTGGCTTCGATAGATGCCGTCACGAGCGAGGCGGTCCATGACCGTGTCGCCGCGGGGTCCCCGGTCCGGGTGGAAGTTCACGGTGACGCGCAGCGAGCGGTCCAGAGCCCCACCTCTGCTCAGGCCGTCCACGTGCGCCACCGCGGACCGCGCCCAGCGGCTTGCCTCCGTCACCGCCTTCGCTCCGCGTGGGCACCGCGCTCGTGGGACGTCATACGACGACCCTAGCCAGCCCGCTCACCCGGCGTCACCGGCGTCACCGGGGCAGCCGGTTCCTGGGCGCGGGCCTGCAGCCAGGCCTTGACCTGCGCGACGTACTCGTCGAACTGCGACGCGGCCTGGGGAACGGCCCTCGCCACCAGGTCCAGGTCGACCTGCACGTACTCGTGGATGACGATGTCGCGCAGGCCGACGCTGGGGCCGAGACGTCTCGCCAGCTCGTCAGTGATCAGTCCAGCGCGCGCAGCCTGGCGGAAGGACGAGCGGTAATCCGTGGGCTCAGCGATCCCCGCGACGGCCACGACGTGCGAGTTGACGTCGCTGGCCAGGTCGACCAGCTGAGACAGAGCGCGCTCCACGGCCAGGCGCAGCACGAGGTCGTCCCGCAGCTGCGCCCCGCTGACCTCCCCCTGGCGGGCCAGCAGGTCCACCAGCTCACGGATGGCGGTCAGCCGTCGTACGACCACCTGGTCGTCGAGGTCGCGAGGGGGCATCAGAGCCGCTCCAGGGCGCGATCGCGCATCCACTGCGTGTCCCGATAGGCGCCGACGGCCGCCAGGTGCTGCTCGGCGTAGAGGTGTGGCTCCGCCTCGTGCAGCAGCTCCCCCCGCTGGAGGGCGGCCAGCCGCGCGACCGGGTCGGCTCGGCCCAGGTCCATCAGGTCCAGGTGGTCGCCCGGCACGAGCTCGTGGAACCGGTTGACCAGGGTGAGCTCGTCCGACGCCGGCTCACCGAGCACGGCGTAGGCCAGGTCGACGTCGCGGGCCCGGTCAGGGCGCGTCAGCACGGATCCATGGACCACGAGGAGCGCCACCCCGATCTCCAGGCAGGCGCTCGCCAGGCTGCCGTCGTCGGCGACGCGTCGCAGCCGGGCGAGGCTGTCCTGGACCGTGATCACGATCCCCACGATAGCCGGGAGCGTGCCTGGGTTGCCGAGGCAATGTGCTTGTCACGCGCGTCCGTCGCCACGCACAGTGGGCTCGTGTCCGCCCCCGACTTCACCCGCAAGCCCGTCCTGGACGGTCGACTCGTGCGGTTCGTCCCCACGACCCGCGACAGCGTCGATCACCTGTGGCCCCTGCTCGCCGACCCCGAGGTCGGTCGGCTCACCGGGTCCATCCACTCAGGCGCCCCCGACCAGCCACACCGGTTCACCCGGGACCGGCTCGAGGACATCTATGACGCCTGGTCGACGGCCGACGACCGCACGGTATGGGTGATCGAGGAGCGTGAGACGGGACGCGTCGTGGGCGAGTCGGTGCTCAACGACGTCGACGTCGAGAACCTGTCGTGCGGCTTCCGGATCTGGATCTCCGGTGCGACCGGCCGGGGCCTGGGGACCGAGGCCACGTGGCTGACGGTGCGCCACGCCTTCGAGGAGCAGCACCTGCACCGGGTCGCCCTCGAGGTCTACGCGTTCAACCCGCGCGCCCGTCACGTCTACGACACGGTGGGGTTCCGGCACGAGGCACCCTGCGTGACGCCCTCCGGTTCGACGACGGCTGGGTCGACGCCCACGTCATGGCCATGACCGCAGCTGACTGGGCGTCCCTCGGCGACGGGCCGGGACAGGCTCGGTGAGCACGACGGGCGGTACCTGCGGGTAGCACGAGGTGGCCCCCGGAGGGGTCTAGCGTGGCTAGATGACGGCACCCGCGCCGCCCGCACCCGAGGTCTACCGAAAGTGGGTCCCTCCATGACCGCAGCCCCGTCCCTGACCACCCAGGCCGATGCCGGGACGCTGGCGCCTGGCCGTCACCGCCCGCGGCCGGTGATCATCCAGGGCGGCATGGGCGTGGCGGTGTCCGGCTGGCGGCTGGCTCGCACGATCTCCACCAACGGTCACCTGGGTGTGGTCTCCGGAACGGCTCTGGACGCGGTCCTGGCGCGGGTCCTGCAGCACGGTGACCCGGGCGGGCACTACCGACGGGCGCTGGCGCACTTCCCCAACCTCCCCGTCGCCCAGCGCGTGCTCGACACCTACTTCATCGATGGTGGGCGACCCGACGACGCCCCCTATCGCCCGGTCCCCAAGCTGACGCTGTCGACCAGCCGCGAGGGGCAGGAGCTCGCCGTCGTCGCCAACTTCGCGGAGGTCTGGCTGGCCAAGGAGTGCCACGACGGGGTCGTGGGCGTCAACCTGCTGGAGAAGATCCAGATGGCCACGCCGACCGCGGTGCTCGGAGCGATGCTCGCGGGGGTGGACTACGTCCTCATGGGTGCCGGCATCCCCCGCGAGATCCCGGCGCTGCTGCGCGCGCTCGCTGCCGGGCAGGTCGGCCGGATCACCGCCGACGTCGTCGGGGCCAGCACCACGCGGTCGATCGAGGTCGATCCGGTGGACCTGGTCGGACCCGAGATGCCCACCCTCACCCGACCCGACTTCCTCGCCATCATCTCGATCAACCAGCTCGCGTCCTACCTGCACCGTGACCCCGAGATCCGCCCCGACGGCTTCGTCGTCGAGCGGCCCCCTGCCGGAGGCCACTCCGCCCCTCCCCGCGGCAGGCTGCAGCTCGACGAGACGGGCGACCCGGTGTACGGCCCCCGGGACGAGGCCGACCTCGCCAAGCTGACCCAGCTCGGGCTGCCCTTCTGGGTGGCCGGCGCAGCAGCGACCCCGGCGCACCTCGCCACGGCGATCCGGTCCGGAGCGGTGGGCGTCCAGGTGGGGACGTTGTTCGCGCTCAGCCTGGACTCCGGCCTCAGCGACGACAATCGCAACCAGCTGCTGGCGCGCCTGCGCGATGGCGACCTGACCGTGCGCAACGACCCGCGTGCCAGCCCCACCGGGTTCCCGTTCAAGGTGGCGGTGCTCCCCGGCACGGCCAGCGATGCCGACGTCTATGCCGCTCGCCCGCGCCTGTGCGACCTGTCCTACCTGCGCCAGCCCTACGAGCGATCGGACGGCAAGGTCGGATACCGCTGTCCGGCGGAGCCGGTGCACATGCACCTGCGCAAGGGCGGCAGCCTGGCGGACACCGTCGGACGGCAGTGCCTGTGCAACGGGCTGATGGCCGACATCGGCCTGGGGCAGCACCGCACCGACGGGTATGCCGAGGTGCCGCTCGTCACCCTCGGCCAGGACCTCACCGGGGCCGTCGAGCTCATCGCGCGTCACCCGCAGGGGTGGACCGCGCGCCAGGCGCTGACGTACCTCCAGGAGTCGCTGGCCTAGGTCGACGCCGGGTGCCCCAGGCATCTGCCGGTGGAGATCCCACCGAGTCTCGCCGCGGCCAGGGGGCTGGCTCAGGCGAGCGTCTGCGTGATGCACGCGATGCCCGGCCCCTGCTCCACCCTGGCGAGGGCCCCGTTGACGAGCGGCAGGTAGGGGGCCCAGTGTCCGCACTCGACGTCCGCGACGATGGGGATCTCGAGCATCCCAGGGCGTCGACCACCGCCTCGTGCTGCGTGAGGGTCTCCCCCGGTGGCGCATAGGTGCGTCCGACCAGGACGGCGCGGGCGTGGTCGAACACCCCGTTGAGCCGCATCCCGTGCAGGTTGCGGCAGATCGCCGGGGCGTCGTCTCCGGCCGCCTCCACGTAGACGAGGAGGCCGTCTCCCAGCTCCGCCAGCCGGCTGGTGTCGAGATATCTGCTGCCGGCCAGGTTGGCCAGCGTCTCGATGCAGCCCCCCACGAGCCGACCGGTGACGTCGACCTCCCCGCCCAGGGAGTCCAGCCGCGTCCACGATCCGGGGACGTCGAGCAGGTACTCGTCGACGCCCGGATGCTCGACGTAGTCGACGAATCCCCGTCGGTGCCGACCCGGCGGCGTCTGGACGACGGTGGCCCCCTGGCCGAGGGTGACGATGTCCAGCCACGACACGAGGCCCTCGGGAGTGAGGTAGGGGGTGTCCATGAGGTTGTTGCCGTGGATGGTCGCCCAACCCGCGACCAGCGTCAGCGGGGTGATGAGCGTGGCGATGTCGGAGAACCCCACGACCCACGTCGGCTCCGCTCGGCCGATCTGCTCCCAGTCCAGCAGGCCGATCAGGTCGATCGCCGTCTCACCGCCCCACGGCGGCACCACGGCCCGGATCGACGGGTCCAGCAGCATGCCTTGCAGCTCGTCGGCCCGTTGGGCGGCGGGCGCGCTGAGGTGGCCCGAGCCGTCCATGCAGTCACCGACAACGACCTGGTAGCCCCGGTCACGCACCGTCGCCAGGGCGACGTCGAGGCGCGCCTGCAGCGCCCCCGACACCCCGGACGAAGGGCTCGTCACCCCGACGGTGTTGCCGGGCCGCAGCGGGGCGGGGAATCGCAGGTTCATCGGTCTCCTCGGGCACGGGGTCGGATGGTCAGGCGGGCCGGGTGGTCGCGTGGCTGGCGCTGCGGTCGAGGTCAGGCCCGCCACTCGCGGGCGAGCAGGCCGTACGCCGCGCCGTCCACCCAGCCGTGGTCGGGATGCCACGAGTCGCGGACACCGTACTGCTCCAGGCGCATCCCGAGCCCGGACAGCAACCGGGCCGACGCCACGTTGTCGGCATACAGGCCGGCGGTCACCCGACGCACCCCGAGCTCGCGGAAGCAGCGGTCCAGGCCGGCAGCGGCGATCTCCCGCCCGTAGCCCTGTCCGTGGAAGGCCGGGTCCAGCACGTAGCCGAGCTCCGCCTCGCAGCCGTGCACGGGTCCGCCGGGCTGTCCGCCGCCGTCCCGCACCTCGATCGAGCAGGTGCCGACCACCCGGTCCCCGAGGCGCGCGACGAACGACCGGTCGTTCTGCCCGGGCTCCAGCCACGCGCGACGAAAGGCCCTCGGCTCCACCTGCGCTCGCAGCATCCAGCGTCCGACGTCGGGCAGGTTCCGATAGCGCAGCATCTGGTCCACGTCGTCCGGTGTGGCGTCGCCCAGGGACAACCTGGCCGTATGCCGCGCCCCGCTCTCCCACGGCACAGCCTCAGGGAGGGCCCGTCGTGGCGGGACCGCCGCCGACGCGTCGTGGATCTCACGAAGGCCACGCACCTCACCCCGCCACTCCTGCGCCAGGATCGCGTACCCGTAGCCGTCGACCCAGCCGTGCTCGGCGTGCCAGGAGTCTTCGACACCGTGCTCCTCGCGCCGCATCCCGGCCTTCTCCATGACGCGGGAGGACGCGGGGTTGTCCCGGTTGCAGTAGGCCTTGACGCGGCGCAGCCCCAGCGTGTCGAAGGCCACCGCGAGCAGCCCTCGGGTGAGGTCGGTCGCTACCCCCTGGCCGGCGTGGCGCGGGTCGACGATGTAGCCGATCAGCGCCTCGACCCCGCGGGGCGTCTCCTCGTGCAGGCCGTGGTCCACGAGCTCCAGGAAGCCCATGGCCACGACCGTGCCGTCGCGCTCGGCGACGCACGAGTGGTCGGTCTCGCTGTCCGGCACAGCGGCCCACCCGCGACGGAACTCCTCCGGCTCCACGGAGGTCCGCATCATCCAGCGGTTGACGGCGGGGTCGTTGCGGAAGGTCAGCAGCTGCTCGACGTCGACGGGCGTCGCGTCGCGCAGGACGAGGTCGCCGCTGCGGCGCGGCCAGGGTGAGGGCATGCGGCCCACGCTAACGACGGCCGCACCGGGGCGTCACGCCGGTTTCCACCGCGCGACGGTCTGGGGGAGGTCAGAGCATGCAGGGACGTCAGCCCCAGCTCTTCGCGTCGGTCAGGCAGAACGGGTGTCCCGCCGGGTCGCGCAGCACCCGCCAGGTCCCCTCCTGGTCGTCGGCGTCGTCGGCCGGCTGCTCGTCGGGCACCGTCGCGCCCAGCTCGACGCAGCGCTGCTCGGCCGCCTCGATGTCCTCGACCGCCAGGTCGAGGTGGAACTGCTTGCGGCCCCCGGCGTCGGGCCATGCGGGCGGCTCGTAGCCCTCCACCCGGCCGAATCCCAGCGCGTGCGTGGGGCCGGTCAGCATGGCGTAGCTCTCGTCGCCGTACGCCTTGTCCCACCCCAGCACGGCGGTCCAGAAGTCCGAGACCGGGCCCGGGTCGGCGCAGTCCAGGGTCACCATCGCCAGGCGCGCCACGGGGGGTTGCGAGGTGTGGGTGGTCGAGTCGTTGGTCGTCATGCCGACAGGCTCCTACGATCGAGCGATGCCGGCTTGGACGAACCCGTCAGCGCCGACGCCCCCGCCGGGCGTGGTGCTGCACCCGAGCGCCCAGGCCCAGGCTGCTCCCCCGCGGAGCATCGAACCCGGACCCGAGCTCGCGCCACTCGTCGAGCGCCACTGGCTGCTCTCCTGGGACCTGCCCGCGCAGCAGCGCTTCCCCGGCTCGCTCGTCCCCCACCTCTCCCACAACCTCACCCACGAGGTGGGCTCGGGCCGGCCAGGGATCCCGTATGACGCCGTCGTGGTCACCGGCGTCCCGACGCGCCGGTTCGACGTCGACCTTGTCGGTCGCGGTCACGTGCTGGGCACGAAGTTCCACCCCGGTGCCCTCGCCGCCGTCATCGACGTCCCCGCCCGTGCCCTCACCGACCGAACCGTCCTCGCCGACGCCGTGCTGCCCCGCGCGGTCGTCGACGCGTATGCCGGTGCCGACGATCCCGGTGACCCCGAGGCCTTCCGGCATACGGTCGAGCCGGCCCTGGCGACGCTCCTGGACCGGGTCGACCCGGCGTGGGTCGAGGTCCACGAGGCCGTCTTCCGCATCGCGGCGGACCCCTGGCTGACCACCGTCGCACGTCTGGTCGCCGAGACCGGGAGCAGCGAGCGCACCCTCCAGCGGCAGTTCGCGCGGTACGTCGGCGTCGCCCCCAAGCGGGTCATCACGCGCTACCGCCTGCACGACGCGGTGGCCGCCCTGGACGCGCGCACCGACGAGTCGCTCGCCGACCTGGCCGCCCGGCTCGGGTTCTTCGACCAGGCCCATCTAGCACGGGAGTTCACGCGCTTCGTGGGGATCGCGCCCAGCGCCTACCGCGCCGGACGTCCCATCCGTGACTGACCGGACCGACCGGACCGACCGGACCGACCGGACCGACCGGACCGACCGGACCGACCGGACTCACCGCCGGTAGTCACACCCACCGGCCCTGGCCTCCCAGGCCGGTGCGACTACCGGCCGCGGGTTCGTGCGCTGCGCGTCAGTCGTTGTCGGCGAACGCCTCGGGGGGCGGGCACGTGCAGATCAGGTTGCGGTCGCCGTACGCGCCGTCGATGCGCCGCACCGACGGCCAGTACTTCGACCGCGGGTCCACACCGGCCGGGAACGCCGCCGTGCGGCGGTCGAACCCGTAGTCCCAGTCCCCCGCCAGCGACTCCGCGGTGTAGGGCGCGTGCCGGAGCACCGACGCGTCCGCCGCCACCTCGCCCGACCCGACCTGGTCGATCTCGGTCTTGATCGCGATCATGGCGTCGCAGAACCGGTCCAGCTCCACGAGGTCCTCGGACTCCGTCGGCTCGACCATCAGCGTCCCGGCGACCGGGAAGGACATCGTGGGCGCGTGGAAGCCGTAGTCGATGAGCCGCTTGGCCACGTCGTCCACCGTGACACCCGTGTCGTGGGTGATGCCCCGCAGGTCCAGGATGCACTCGTGCGCCACGAGCCCGTCCTGGCTGTAGAGCACCGGGTAGTGGTCGCGCAGCCGCGCCGCCACGTAGTTGGCGTTGAGCACGGCCGCGAGCGTCGCGCGGCGCAGCCCCTCGCCGCCCATGAGCCGGATGTACGCCCACGAGATCGGCAGGATCGACGCCGAGCCGTACGGCGCGGACGCCGCAGGTCCGGTCGCCGTCTCCGGCCCGGCCTCGGGCGCGAGCGGGTGGTTGGGCAGGTATGGCGCCAGGTGGGACCGCACGCCGATGGGGCCGACGCCCGGGCCGCCGCCACCGTGGGGGATGCAGAAGGTCTTGTGCAGGTTGAGGTGCGAGACGTCCGCCCCGAACTTGCCCGGACGCGCGACACCGACCAGGGCGTTCATGTTGGCGCCGTCGACGTAGACCTGGCCGCCGGCCTCGTGGACCAGCTCGCACAGCTCGACGATGGTGTCCTCGTAGACGCCGTGGGTCGAGGGATAGGTCACCATGATCGCCGCGAGCACCTCGCAGTGCTCCTTGACCTTGCCGCGCAGGTCCTCCATGTCGACCGAGCCGCCGGCCGTGGACTTGACCACGACGACCTTGAAGCCCGCCATCACCGCGGACGCCGCGTTGGTGCCGTGGGCGCTGGACGGGATGAGGCAGACATTGCGCTCCTCCTGCCCGTTCGCGCGGTGGTAGGCGCGGATCGCCATGAGGCCGGCCAGCTCGCCGGACGCGCCGGAGTTGGGCTGCATCGACACGGCGTCGTAGCCGGTGATCTCCACGAGCCACTGCTGCAGGTCCGAGACGATCTGGCGCGAGCCCGCCGACTGGTCGGTCGGCACGAAGGGGTGCAGGGACGAGAACTCGGGCCAGGTGATGGGCTCGAGCTCGGTGGTGGCGTTGAGCTTCATAGTGCACGAGCCCAGCGGGATCATGCCGCGGTCGAGCGCGTAGTCCTTGTCGGCGAGGCGGCGCAGGTAGCGCATCATCGCCGTCTCCGAGTGGTGCGCGCTGAAGACGGGGTGCGTGAGGTACTCGCTCGTGCGGGTCAGCGCCTCGGGCCAGGACGGGGCCAGGTCGCCGGGCACCGCACCCGAGAAGCTCGCGCCGAAGGACTCGACGACCGCCGCGACCTGCGCCCGGTCCGTCGTCTCGTCGAAGGACAGCTGCACCGTGTCGGCGTCCACGCGCCACAGGTTGAGGTCGCGCTCGAGCGCCGCCGCCATGACAGCGTCGGCGCGGCCGGGCACCGAGACCGTGAGGGTGTCGAAGTGGTGCTGGGTGCGCACGTCGACGGACGCGGCGACGAGGGCCTGGCGCGCGGCGGCGGTGTGCCGCTGGACGCGCTCGGCGATGCGCCGCAGCCCCTCGGGACCGTGCCAGACGGCATACATGCTGGCCATGACGGCCAGCAGCACCTGGGCGGTGCAGATGTTGGAGGTGGCCTTCTCCCGCCTGATGTGCTGCTCTCGCGTCTGCAGGGCGAGCCGGTATGCCGGAGCGCCCACCTCGTCGACGGACACCCCCACGAGGCGGCCGGGCATGGACCGCTCGAGGCCCTTGCGGACCGACATGAAGCCGGCGTGGGGACCACCGAAGCCCATCGGGACCCCGAACCGCTGGCTGTTGCCCACCGCGATGTCGGCGCCCCACTCGCCGGGCGGCGTCAGCAGGGTCAGGGCGAGCAGGTCGGTGGCGGCGGTCACGAGGGCCTTGGCCTCGTGGGCGGCCTCGGCCAGGGCGCGCCAGTCGCGCACCTCGCCGTCGGCGCCGGGGTACTGCACGAGGACGCCGAAGACGCCCTTGCCGCCGGAGGCCTCGAGCAGCCCCTCGGCCGTGGTCACGGACGACAGGTCCAGCCGCTCCACCTGGATGCCGAGCGGCAGGGCGCGCGATGCGATCACGGCGTAGGACTGCGGCAGCACCTGCTCGTCGACCAGCAGCACGGCGTCCTTGGCCGCCTTGCTGGACCGCCGCATCAGGGTCATGGCCTCGGCGGCCGCCGTGCCCTCGTCGAGCAGGGACGAGTTGGCGATGTCGAGCCCGGTCAGGTCGTTGACCATGGTCTGGAAGTTGAGCAGGGCCTCGAGCCGGCCCTGGCTGATCTCGGGCTGGTAGGGCGTGTAGGCGGTGTACCACGCGGGGTTCTCGAGCACGTTGCGCCGCACGACGGGCGGCGTCACGGTGCCGTAGTAGCCGAGGCCGATGAGCGAGGTCTTGACCTGGTTGCGGTCGGCGATCGCGCGCAGCTCGTCGGTGACGGCCTGCTCGGTGGGGGCTCCCTCGAGCGCGAGGGACGGGCCCCCGAGGATGGCGGCCGGTGCGGTGCGGGCGATGAGCTCCTCGACGCTGGGCTGGCCGATGACCTCCAGCATGCGCGTGACGTCGTCCTCGCGCGGGCCGATGTGGCGGGAGACGAACTCCGGCACGGTGGTGGTGCTGTCTGCGCTCACGGCAGGCTCCTCGTGGCAGGCGGGCGTAGGTCGGGCTCGCCGCTGCGGCGGGTCCGTCCCCTCCAGTCTGCGACGCCGGGGCGACGCATCCAGGGTGCCTGCCCACGCGGTCCGGGTGCCTGAGAGGTTCCGGGGTAGTTGCCCCTTCGGCGCCCCGCCGACGTCGACCTGCGGCACTTCGTCGCCTCGTCGCGACGGAGCATCATCGGCCTTCGCCGCGCAGGATCTCTCCCGCGTGAGGTGATCAGCGCTGCAAACCCTAGCAGCAGGGTGCCGCCCCGGCCGGCGCGACCCGGGTCGTCACGACCCTGGCGCGAGGGGTGGTCAGCCGGCGGAGCGGGTGCGGCGCCGGGCGGTGAACTCGTCGCCCGGGAAGTCGGGCTGCTCCTCGTCCTCGAAGCGCTCGCTCGGCAGCGAGGACAGCTCGCCCTCGATCTCGCGCCACACGCGTCCGACCGCGATGCCGAAGACGCCCTGACCACCCTGGACGAGGTCGATGACCTCGTCGGCGGACGTGCACTCGTAGACGGAGGCGCCGTCGCTCATGAGGGTGATCTGCGCGAGGTCCTCGACGCCGCGCTCGCGCAGGGTCGAGATGGCCACGCGGATCTGCTGGAGGGACACGCCGGTGTCGAGCAGCCGCTTGACGACCTTGAGCACGAGGATGTCGCGGAAGCCGTAGAGCCGCTGCGTGCCCGATCCCGTCGCGCCGCGCACGGACGGCTCCACCAGGCCGGTGCGGGCCCAGTAGTCGAGCTGGCGGTAGGTGATGCCGGCGGCCTTGCAGGCGGTGGGTCCGCGGTAGCCGATGTCCTCGGACAGGTCGGGAAGGTCGTCGGTGAAGAGCAACCCCTGCGAGGCGGTCGGCACGACCGGGCGGTCGGTGTGCTCCGGTCCCACGGCCCCTCCCCCTTCGCGCTGCTCGTCTCGGCTGTCGGGCGTCGCGCGCAGTCGCGTGACGTGGTGCCGGGCTCGAGTTCGACGGTACGTCCCGGCCTGGGGGTCGTCAATCACATCAGCCCCCACCCGGCACGTGTGTCGGGCTGCGTCGGCGGCGGCGCGCCCAGGGGCTACCCGAACGGCCTACCGGGTCGCCCACCTTCTCTGCGACCCGGCTGACCGGCTGACCGGCTCGTCGGACCCCGGGGCGCGGGCCGGCCCAGACGTGGCACCTGGTCGTCAGGCCTCGTGAGGGCCCTCGTCCTGGCGTCCCTCGAAGTCCTCGGGCGTCACGTGGTCGAGGAACTCGCGGAAGCGCTCGACCTCGTCCTCGGCGGCCACCTCGCCGTCCTCGCCGGTCTCCCCGGAGATCGTCACGCCCGCCTCGTCGAGGATGGCCTCGGTGGTCACGAGGCCGGTGCCGGTGCGCAGCGCGATCGCGATGGCGTCCGACGCGCGGGAGTCCACCTCGATCGTGCCGTCGAAGACGAGCGTGGCCCGGAAGTAGCTGTCTTGCAGCGAGCTGATCCGGATCTCGGTGAGCCGGTGGCCGAGCGCGGGGATCAGGCTGGCGATCAGGTCGTGGGTGAGCGGCCGCGGCGGCTCGACCCCCTGCTGCGCGTAGGCGATCGCGGTGGCCTCGGCCGCTCCGACCCAGATGGGCAGGAAACGACTGCCGTCCGTCTCCTTGAGCAGCACGATCGGCTTGTTGGTCGGCATCTCGACCCGGACCCCGAGCACCTCTAGTGACCTCACCTCGCCACCGTACCTCGCGATCGGCGACCCGTCGCCGATGGCGCTCGTGGTGCTCAGTCCCCGAGACCGCCTCGAACCAGGGCGGCGTGCAGGGACAGGCAGGACCGCAGTATGTCGACCGCGGGGTCGTCGTCACGGCGTCGGGCCGCAGGCCCACGCACCTGCTCGACGAGGGCCAGCTCACGGTCGGCCGCCGTGCGGAACGGCCGCAGGTGCCGCGGCTCGATCCCGTGGGACGCGAGCTGGCCGGCCGCCCGGGCCACCGCCAGGTCGTCCTCGTCGAAGTGGCCGTGACGGTCGGGGCGCAACAGGCCGTAGGTCAGCAGCCCGGTGAGCGTGGCCTCGTCGATGCCGGCGGAGCGACGCACCTCGCGCTCGGTGAGCCGCAGCGAGGAGGCGGGAGCCGTGAGCAACGAGTCGACCGCGTCGGCGGCGACCGTCTCGGGGACGGTCGGGAGCGTGGACTCCCCCGGCCCCGACGGGGTGAGCCCGCGGTCGATGGCGTCCAGCGCGTCACGGATCACCTCGAGCGGCCAGAACCGGTCGCGCTGCGCGGTGAGGATGTAGCGCAGCCGCTCGACGTCCTCCTGGGAGAATACGCGATAGCCCGACGGGCGACGCTCCGGGGTGAGGAGCCCCTTGGACTCCAGGAACCTGACCTTGCTGATCGACAGGTCGGGGAAGTCGTCGACCAGCGCAGCGACGACGGCGCCGATCGTGAAGGTGCTGCGGGACGAGGAGCCGTCGCTCACCGGCATCAGCTGGACGACGGGGCGTAGAACACGAGGCGGAACTTGCCGATCTGCACCTCGTCACCGGCCTGGAGGCGGCCGGCGTCCGTGCGCTCACGGTTGACATAGGTGCCGTTGAGCGACCCCACGTCCCGCACCTCGAAGGTGTCGCCCATCCGAACGAAGACTGCGTGCCGACGGGAGACGGTCACGTCGTCGAGGAAGATGTCGCTGTCGGGGTGACGACCGGCGCTGACCTCCTCGGCGTCGAGGAGGAAGCGGGCGCCGGTGTTGGGTCCACGCAGGACCACCAGCAGCGCCGTGCCGGGACGCAGCGCGTCGACGGTGGCCTGGTCGTGCGGCCCCTGCGTGCCGCCCCCGTCGGCGGTGAGGTCCGGCTCCTGACCGACGCCCTGGAACTGCTGCGTCGACGGGCCCTCGGGGAGAGGGCGACGGCCCTCCTGCTCAGGGTGGCTCATGATGCAGTCCCTCCTTGGCGATCAATCGGTGTCACCCGCGTGCCCGTCACGCGAACGTGCGGGTCACCGCGGGTGACACCGTATGAGAAATGTGTCCGAGGCACCAGCCTATCGGTCAGTCGAGCTGGGCCTTGTAGGCGCTCACGTCCATGAGACCGTCGAGCTGGCCGGGGTCGCTGACCTTGACCGTGAACATCCAGCCGCTGCCGTAGGGGTCGGAGTTGACCGACTCGGGGGTCCCGTCGAGCTCCTCGTTGACCTCGACGACCTCGCCGGACACCGGGGAGTACAGGTCGGAGACGGACTTGGTGGACTCCACCTCGCCGCACGAGTCGCCGGCGGAGACGGTGTCGCCCACGGCAGGGAGGCTGACGTAGACGACGTCGCCCAGCGCGTCCTGCGCGTAGGCGGTGACGCCGATCTTGGCGAGGTCGCCCTCGACGGCGACCCACTCGTGCTCGGCGGTGTAGCGAAGGTTCTCGGGGTAGGACAGCTCCGACATGGCGCTCCTTGTAGGTCGCGGATGACGTCCGGCTCGGACGGGCCTCCGTGGACGGGTGCTACGGAGCTGGTCCCGTCGTCGGGGCCGGCACGGGTTGAGCGTGACGTGGCTGCGCCGGCGTCGCCAGCGCGTCCACGGTGATGCTATCTGCCCGTGCCACGGCCGCGTCAGCGCCCTCCTGCCTCATGCTCTCGACGACGCCGCCCGGGATCCGCATGGCGGCATCCATGGTGGCCGGGTCGCCGATCGCCTTGACGACGTAGGGGGCGCTGAGCGGCTTGCCGTCGGCGCGCAGGGCGCCGTCCTGGGCACCGAACCACGTCGACGCGACGACCCGCACGTCACCGACCTGGATCGCCTCGGCGCCCGCGTCGCGCAGCTCCTGGACGACGTCCAGCAGCATGGGGGCCTTGACCTTGCCCTGCGGGTCGGTGATGCGGATCGTGACCCCGGGCCCCTTGGCCTTGGCGGTGCCCGCGAGGATGCCGAGCGTGTCGAGCCGCTCCCGGGCCGCGGTGACGGCGGCCTGTCCCTGCTGCGACCCGTTGACGAGCTCGTCCCGCTGGGCCTGCAGCTGACGCGCCTCGGCGTCGAGCCGGTCCGAGCGCGCGTTCTGGTCGTCGAGGATGCGCACGAGGTCGCTGGTGCGCAGGGACTCCAGACCGCGTCGTGACTGCGACTGCAGCTGGGTGGCGAGCGCGAACCCCAGCAGCACCGCGAGGGCCGTGGCCATCGCGTTGGCCTTGGTGAGGCGGGGGCGGCCGACGCGGGCGAGCCGCCGCCACGCGGAGGGAGGGGTGGCGGTCGTGGGCGCGGTGGAGTCCGACGGAGAGGTGGAGGGCTGCGAAGCGGTGGAGGGCTGCGAAGCGGTGGAGGGCTGCGAAGCGGTGCGGGGCTCCGGCGTGGTGCCGTCGCCGTCGGGCGGGTCGGGGAGGCGCGTGCTCATGCGTGGAAGAGGTGTCGGCGGATCGACGCGACGTTGGAGAAGATGCGGACGCCGAGGACCACGACGACCCCGGTGGAGAGCTGGGCGCCGACGCCGAGCTGGTCACCGAGGAAGACGATGAGCGCCGCCACCACCACGTTGGACAGGAACGAGATGACGAAGACCTTGTCGTTGAAGATGCCGTCGAGGACGGCGCGCAGACCACCGAACACGGCGTCGAGCGCCGCGATGATCGCGATCGGGAGGTAGGGCTGGAGCCACACCGGCACCGAGGGGTCGAGGAAGACCCCGATCACGATGCCGATGAGCAGTCCGAGTGCGGGGATCACGGGTTGGCCTCCGTCGTGCTGGGCGTGGTGCTGGCTGGCTTCGTGCTGGTCGTCGTGCTGGCTGGTTTCGTGCTGGCGGGCTTCGCGCTGGTCGTCGTGCTGGTGGCTGGCTTCGCAATAGCAGCGGGTATGGCGGAGGCGGGCACCGGGGTCGCGTGGCGCAGCCGCACCCCGCTGTCGCCCTGCAGCACGAGCCGTTCCTGCGTCGCGACGTCGTGACGGATGCCGACCTCACGGCCGAGCGCGTCCAGCCAGCGGCCGCCCTCGGTGGCCTGGAACCGCGTGCGCAGCTGCTGCGGGTCCCCGATGGCATGGATCACGTAGGGCCGGGTCAGGGGACGGTAGTCGACCAGGATCGCCTCGCCGGCGAAGCGCACCGCCGAGGTCGACGTCAGCCGGTGCCCGTTGACGTCGACCGCCTCGGCGCCCGCCTCCCACAGCCCGTTGACGACGAGCTGCAGGTCGCTGGACTGCACCCGCCCCGGGTCCTGCTCGGACGTGCGGGGGTTGCCGTCGGCGGACGCCTCGGTGCTGGTGCGGGCGTCGTCGACGGTGACCGCCAGCCCCGGCCCCGTGACGGGGGTGGCCGCCGCTCCGAGCTCGGCCTGCCGCAGCCGGTCGGTCAGTCCCTGCTCGGCCTGGCCGGCCAGGACCTGCTCGCGGACGCGGGTCATCTCGGCCTCCCACGTCGCCATCTGCGCCTGGGTCCGGTCGGCCTCGGTCTGGCGGCGCTCGATCTGCGCCACGAGCGCGGACTTCTCGGCGGTGACGGCGGCCTTGGGCTGACGCAGGGCCATGCCGGCGCTCGCCACGAGCACCCCGATGAGCAGGAGATAGACGGTGGTGCGCCACGTGCGCCCGGACGGTGTCGGCGTGAGACCCGCCGCGACCCGGCGGTCGGCCTCGGCGGCATACCCGGGGTCCAGGGGACGGTGCATCATCTCCGTGAGCAGGGTCATGCTCTCGTCGGGACGACGCTGCCGTGGTGTGGGTGCTGACGGTGCCGGCCGTGCCCCTGGTGGCGTGCTCATGGTGCCTCCTCCCCCGACGGACGGCGCACGACCTGCTGCGCCTGGATGTAGTACATGATCGCCGACAGCCAGTACAACCCGGCACCCCACCAGGCGAAGGCCCACGCCACGGCCCGGACGACGGCCGCGGGGGTGCCCGGACCGTGCCCCAGCAGCATGAGCGGGAAGGCGGTGAGCAGGGCGAAGGTCGCGGCCTTGCCGATGAAGGACACCGGCAGCGTGCGCAGGCCGTGGCGTCGCAGGCGCACCATCTCGGTGACGCCCCACAGGTCGCGGGCGAGCAGCAGGGCCACGAACCACCACGGCACGACGCCGTGCACCATCAGGCCCAGCATCGTGGTGAGCACGAACAGCCGGTCCGCGACGGGGTCCAAGGTCTGCCCGAGCCGGCTGACGAGGTCGTAGCGGCGGGCCACCACGCCATCGACCCAGTCCGTCGCGGCCGAGACGGCCAGCACCCAGAACGCCTTGAGCTCGGCGTGCCGCACCAGCAGCAGCCAGAGGAAGACGGGGATCAGCACGAGCCGCAGGAGCGTGAGGGCGTTCGGCAGCGTGAGCACGCGCGTCGAGACGCCGGGCTCGGGTCCGCTCGGCATACCTGGGTCCCCCACGGGCTCCAGGCTAGGACCTCGGCAGACTCGGCCGGGCTGACGCGCCGACGCGTGGACGGGTCACCTGCGAGAGTGCGCCCGCTGCTGCGCTGCTCACCGGGGCTGACATGTCAGGATGCTGGCATGACGACGTCGCAGCGCCACGCCGCCCTCACCGACCGAGGGCGCGTCAGCGACCACAACGAGGACGCGTATGCCGTCGACGACGACCTGTGGGTCGTGGCGGACGGGATGGGCGGGCACGCCGGCGGGGAGATCGCCAGCCAGGTGGCCGTCGACGCCGTCGTGCGGATGGCCGGTGGCGGCGCGGTCGGACGCAGCGCGGACGTGCAGGGACTGCTCGAGGATGCCGTCGCCGCCGCGCGCGGCGCGGTCGTCGACCGGTCCCGTCAGGACCCCGCGACGGTCGGCATGGGGACGACGCTCGTCGTCGCCGCCCGCAGCGGGGACGGGCAGCTCGTGGTCGCGTGGGTGGGCGACAGCCGGGCCTACCTGCTCGTCGACGGGGACCTGGTGGCCCTCACCAGCGACCACAACGTCGCCCAGGAGATGGTGGACCTCGGGATGATCACGCTCGAGCAGGCACGCACGCACCCGGGGCAGTACCGCATCACGCGCGCGATCACCGACGACCCGCAGAGCGAGGCGACCCCCGGCGTGGCGGTCGTGCCCGCGGCCGGACGCCTGCTCCTGTGCTCGGACGGCCTTAACGGCGAGCTCGAGGACTCCCGGATCGCCGCCCTGCTCGCCGACCACGACCCCGGCACCGCCAGCCGGGCCCTGGTCCACGAGGCCCTCGACGCCGGCGGCCGCGACAACGTCACCGTGGTGGTCGTCGACCTGTGAGCAGGCTGCGCCGTCCAGTCGATGTCGCCGCTCTCGCCACCCTGCTGATGGGCGCGACCGGCCTCGGTGCCTGCGCCCCGCCGGACCCGGAGCCGACGCCCACCCGGCTCGAGCTGTCCACCCCCGGGGACACCCCGCCGGCCGCGCGTGACCTCTCGACCGTCTCGCCGACGGCATCGTCGAGCGGGTCGGCACCCACGAGCCCTGGTATGACGACCCCGGCGACCCCCGCGACCGCTGACGGCACCGGTTCGCCCACGGCGGCGACGACGACGGCGGCTCTGCCGGCCGGGCTCGACCCGGGCAACCGCTTCTACGACACCGACCGTTCGCTGCAGCGATCACCCTGGTTCGCGGGGGCCTGGCCGGTGATGGTGCCCTACGGCTGCACGAGCGCTCCGTACTACGACGCCGACGCGCGGTGCCCCGCCAGCCGGGGCTTCCACCACGGGGTCGACGTGGCCCTGCCGTGCGGCACCGTGATCACGTCCGGCGTGGCCGGCACCGTCGTCGACCCCGCCACCCCGAGGCGGCCGGGTCCGGCATACGGCCCGAACGCCCTCCGCGTCCGCACGACGGACGCGACCCGGGACGTGCTGGTCGGGCATGCCCGCCGGGTCCTGGTCTCCCCCGGTCAGCGGGTGGAGCCGGGCACGCCGCTGGCCGAGGTCGGCGACCTGGGGGCGCCGGACGGCTGCCACCTGCACCTGGAGGTGCGGGCCGCCGGTGGCGCGGTCGACACGGCGACGGACCCTGCTCCGGTGCTGCGGCTCAGCGCGAGCGACCCGGTCGGTGGCTGACCCGGTCCCACCGATCGGCCCCGCGCCGCAGCTGGTAGCGCGACGCCCTCCCCACGAACCACGCCCCGCGGGCGATGCTCGACCCGACGACCAGACCCACGGCGATGGCGCAGATCACGCCCACGGACAGGGCGATCGTGTCCGCCGCGAAGGGCGTGTCCAGCCCGAGCTGGGTCACCGACATCAGGCCGAGCGACCCGGGCACCAGCAGCCAGAAGCTCGGGAGGAACACCACGAGGCGCGGCAGCCGGGGCCGCAGCAGCTCGACCGCGCTGGCCCCGAAGCTCGCCGCCACCGCCCCGAGGAAGGCCCCGAACCACGGGCTCGGCACCAGCGTCTGGCCCACCACCTGCGAGGAGAAGGTGGCGGCCAGGATGAGCAGCACCCAGGGCACGAGCCGCGGCGGGACGGCCTCCATCAGGCTGATGCCGATCGTGAGCAGCAGCAGGCCGAGCAGGGCCGCCCACCAGCCGAGCTCGTGGCTGCGCTCGTTGGCGAGCATGTCCGGTGGCACGCGCAGCAGGACCGCGGCCGCCCCCGCGCCGAGCCCGAAGAGCACGAGCTGGCTGGCGCCGAAGACGAGCCGTGAGGTCCCCGCGACCATCGCGCCGGCAGCCAGCTCGGACAGACCGGTGACGATGAGGGCGCCGGGCAGCAGGACGGCCAGGGGTGGCAGCAGGCTGCGCAGGGGGCCGGGGACCCAGCCGTGCTCCCCCGCCCAGAACGCCAGCACGCTCACCAGGAAGGCCGCCACGCTGGGGAACAGGATCGTGAGCAGCCGGTGCCGTCCGCTGACCCGCATGAGCGCCACGACCAGCGGGCTGCACAGGAGGGCGAAGAGCACGCTGCGTGGTGACGGCTGCAGGATCAGGGCGATGCCGGCGGCCACGAGCGCGCCTCCGGCATACATGCCCGGGACGTCGTAGCGGTGCGGGCGGGCGCGGAGGGTGACCAGTCGCTCGAGCGCCTCCGTCGCGGTGACCGAGCCGTCCTCGAGGCCGCGCTGGATGGCGTTGACCTCGGCGCTCTGGTCGAGGCGCAGCGAGCCCTCGACGGCCTCGAAGGTCGCCGGCGAGCCGTAGCCGAGCGACAGGACCACCCCGGTGGGCAGCGCGGACAGCTGGCAGCCGGACTGGCCCAGCGCCCGCGCGCACCGCCGCACGTCGGCCTCGACCTCGTGGACCGGCATGCCACCCGCGACCAGCGCCGCAGCGAGGTAGGCCAGCAGCCGACGCGTCTGACGCTCGTCGGGGGCGCCCGCGGGCGCGGCCTGCTCGTGTGGCACGAGCGAAGACTACCGTCGGTGACGGGTCCACCTCTGTGTCTGCCGAGGACCTGCGCGGGTCTGTCGGACGTCGGCGTTACGCTCGTCGCGCCGAGCCCGCACCCCGGACGGGGGCGGGCGGGCGGCATACGACCCGTCCGGAAGGACCCACGTTGAGACTGCGACTCCCCAGGCGACCGGCGACCGAGCCGGCGCCGGCCGACGGGCTGGTGGCGGCCGACGAGTTGGTGCCGACAGGGGCAACAGGGACGACAGGGATGACCCCGGCGGAGCGCTCGCCTGCGGCGGTCGAGCCGCCCACCGCCACGGTCGTCCTCGACCAGCAGTCGGTATGGCGTGCCGCCTGGGTCGTGGTGGCCGTGGTGGCCCTGGCGCTGTTCGCGCGATTCGTGCTCTCGGACGGGGCGCAGGTGCTGTTCACGGTCGTCATGGCCTTCTTCGCGGCCTGCGCGATGGAGCCCGCCGTCTCGCGCCTGGCCACCCGGATGCCTCGCCCGGTCGCCACGGCGCTGGTGATGCTGGGGGTGGCGCTGCTCGCCGTCGCGTTCTTCCTCGCCTTCGGCGGGATGCTGCGCGACCAGCTGACCAGCCTCGTGACCCAGGCCCCCAGCCTCGTGCAGTCGGCCGTCGAGCAGGCCAACCAGCGCTTCGGCCTCGACATCGACCAGGGCTCGATCATGGACCGGCTCAACCTCACCTCCGAGCGCATCACCGCCTTGGCCGGCCAGGTGGCGACCGGGTTGCTGGGCTTCGTCACGAGCCTGCTGTCGGCGCTGCTCAGCACCTTCGCCTTCCTGCTGTTCACCTTCTACCTCTCCGCCGACTCGCCGCGGCTGCGCACCTGGCTGGCCCGGCTGTTCCCGCCGCGGCTGCAGGGCGTCGTCCTCAGCATGTGGGAGATCGGGCTGGTCAAGATCGGCGGCTACGTCTCGAGCCGGCTGGTCCTCGCCGCCATCAACGCCACGGCCATGGGCCTGTTCATGTGGTTCATCGACCTGCCCTACTGGCTGCCGCTGGCGCTGTGGACCGGCCTGGTCGCGCAGTTCGTGCCCAACATCGGCACCTACGTGTCCATCGTGCTGCCGGTCCTCGTCGGCCTCGTGAGCAGCGAGCCGCGCGACGGGCTCTGGGTGCTGATCTACGCGATCGCCTACCAGCAGGTGGAGAACGTCTTCGTCGAGCCCCGCATCAGCGCGCGGGCCGTCGACGTCCACCCCGCCGTGGCGTTCGCGTCGGCCATGATGGGCGGCGCGCTGTTCGGAGCCTCCGGTGCCCTGCTCGGCGTGCCCGTCGGCGCCACGATCATGGCGCTGTTCGACCTCTACAAGCGCAGGTACGAGTTCTCCGAGGCCGCCGAGGCGGTCGCCGTCGCCGCGGCCGCCGGCGAGCCCGTCGAGGAGGCGGTGCGGGCCGAGATCGACGACTACGACATCTGAGGGCGACGCAGCCTGACGGACCTCCCGCCCCCGGCATACGGTGGAGGCATGACGAGCACGCGCACCGAACGAGACAGCATGGGCACGGTCGAGGTCGCCGAGGACCGTTACTGGGGGGCGCAGACGCAGCGCAGCCTGGGCAACTTCGACATCGGGCGGGACACCTTCGTGTGGGGTTCCCCGATGATCCGGGCCCTCGGCATCCTCAAGAAGTCGGCGGCCCTGGCCAACGCCGATCTGGACCAGCTCCCCCGGGACGTCGCCGACCTGGTCGTCCGCGCCGCCGACGAGGTGATCGCCGGGCGACTCGACGACCACTTCCCCCTCGTCGTCTTCCAGACCGGGTCCGGCACGCAGTCCAACATGAACGCCAACGAGGTGGTCTCCAACCGCGCCATCGAGCTGGCCGGCGGCGTCATGGGCAGCAAGGAGCCGGTGCACCCCAACGACCACGTCAACCGCGGCCAGTCCAGCAACGACACCTTCCCCACGGCCATGCACATCGCCGTGGCCCTCGAGCTGACCGAGCGGCTCTATCCCTGCGTGGAGGCGCTGCGCGACGAGCTCGCCCGCAAGAGCGAGGAGTTCGCCGGCGTCGTCAAGGTCGGACGCACCCACCTGCAGGACGCCACCCCCATCACCCTCGGGCAGGAGATCGGCGGCTGGGTCGCCCAGGTCGACCAGGCCCTCGACGCCGTCCGCCAGTCCGAGGGCCGCGTCCTCGAGCTCGCGATCGGCGGCACCGCGGTGGGCACCGGCCTCAACGCCCACCCGGAGTTCGGCGCGCTCGCGGCCCGCAAGATCGCCGACGAGACGGGCCTGAACTTCGTGCAGGCGCCCAACCTCTTCGCGGCGCTGTCCGCCCACGACGCCCTCGTCGGCGTGAGCGCGGCGCTGCGCACGCTGGGCGGCGCGCTGATGAAGGTCGCCAACGACGTCCGCTGGCTCGCGTCCGGCCCCCGCAACGGCATCGGCGAGATCACCATCCCCGAGAACGAGCCGGGATCGAGCATCATGCCGGGCAAGGTCAACCCCACCCAGTGCGAGGCGCTGACCATGGTCGCCACCCGCATCTTCGGCAACGACGCCACCGTCGCCTTCGCCGGGTCGCAGGGCAACTTCCAGCTCAACGTCTACAAGCCCGTCATGGCGCACGCCGTGCTCGAGTCGATCCGGCTGCTGTCCGACGCGTGCGAGTCCTTCCGGGTGCACTGCGCCGTCGGCATCGAGCCGCAGCGCGAGCGCATCGAGGCCAACCTCGAGCAGAACCTCATGGTGGTGACCGCGCTCAACCGGCACATCGGCTACGACAAGGCCGCCGCGATCGCCAAGCGCGCCCACAAGGAGGGCACGACGCTGCGCGAGGCGGCGATCGCCAGCGGCGACGTGGGCGAGGCCGACTTCGACCGCTGGGTGGTGCCGATGGACATGACGCACCCCTCCGCCTGACCCGCTCCTCCCCTAGCACCACCCCTCGACACCTCCCCCAACATCGTGAGGGTTTGGTCCAACATCCTTGGACCAAACCCTCACGATCTGCGTGGGTCCGGGGCAGCGGGCTAGGCGGGCGCGTGCAGCAGCTCGAGCATCTCGGGCAGGTCGAAGTACTCGCAGATCGCGATCGCCGAGCGTTCACCCGTCGCCGGGTCGGCCCCGGCGTCGAGCAGGAGACCCACGATCGTCGCGTTCCTGCGGAAGCACGCCGACGCCAGCGCGGTCTGCCCGTTGTCGTTGACCCGCTCGGTGTCGGCGCCGCGCGCGAGCAGCGCCGACACGAGCTCCGCGTGCTGGTGGTACGCCGCGAGGATCAGCAGCGTGTCGCCCTTGGAGTTGGTCAGGTTGACCGGCAGACCCTCGTCGACGAGACGAGGCAGCTGCGGGTCGCCGTCGCGAGCCAGGTCGAAGCATCCCTGCAGGAAGGCCAGCTCCTCCTCGGTCAACGGCTCCATCAGCAGGGGCGGCCCTGCGGGGCGCGGGCCGCGGTCTGGCCGGCGTCGCGCTGCACGACCCCGCCGAGCGCGTCGTCGATGCGTCGCAGGATGTCGTCGTCGAGACGCACCCCGGCGGCCTTGACGTTGTCCTTGATCTGCTCCGGGCGGGAAGCCCCGACCAGGGCGGCGGCCACGTTGTCGTTCTGCAGGACCCACGCGACGGCCAGCTGCGGCATCGTCAGCCCGGCGTCCTTGGCGACGGGGACCAGCTGCTGCACGGCCTCGAGCACGTCATCGCGCATGAGGTCGCGCATGCTCTGGCCCGCCTCGGAGTGTCCGGCGCGGGTGTCCGAGGACGGCTGCTGACCGGGGAGGTACTTGCCGGAGAGGACGCCCTGCGCCATGGGGCTCCACACGATCTGGGAGATGCCGAGCTCCTCGCAGGCGGGGACGACCTCGGGCTCGATGACGCGCCACAGCATGGAGTACTGCGGCTGGCTCGAGACCAGCGAGATGCCGAGGTCCTTGGCGAGGGCGTGACCAGCGCGGATCTGGTCGGCGGTCCACTCGCTCACGCCGATGTAGAGCGCCTTGCCCTGCCGGACGATGTCGGCGAAGGCCTGCATCGTCTCCTCCAGCGGCGTCTCGGTGTCGAACCGGTGCGCCTGGTAGAGGTCGACGTAGTCGGTCTGCAGGCGGCGCAACGAGCCGTCGATCGACTCCATCACGTGCTTGCGGGACAGTCCGCAGTCGTTGTGACCGCCGGGCCCGGTCGGCCAGTAGACCTTGGTGAAGATCTCCAGCGACTCGCGCCGCTCGCCCTTGAGGGCCTCGCCGAGGACGGTCTCGGCCTTGGTATTGGCATAGACGTCGGCGGTGTCGAAGGACGTGATCCCCTCGTCGAGGGCGGCGCGCACGCACTGCTTCGCCGTCTCGTTCTCGACCTGGGAGCCGTGGGTGAGCCAGTTGCCGTAGGTGATCTCGCTGATCTTGAGACCGCTGTTGCCGAGGTATCGAAACTCCATGCCAGCCACCGTAGGCCGCATCGGCGGCTCGTGGGGAGTCGCGCTCAGGCGCAGTGCACGCAGCGGGCGGTCGTGGGGCGGGCGACGAGCCGTCCGGCGGGGACGGGCTCGCCGCACACCTCGCAGCGCCCGTCCCACCCGCCGTCGAGCCGGGCCGTCGCGGCGCCGATCTCGGCGAGCCGGGCACGCGCGTCCCGCAGGAGCGCGGCGGTCTGCTCGCGGTCCCAGGCGATGGTCTGGCCCTCGGGGTCGTGCTCGTCGTCGGCGTTGCTGGACCGGCTGGCGTCGACGATGCGCGACCGGTCCTGCTCCAGGTCCCGGACGCGCTCCAGGGTCTGTCGGCGCAGGGCGTCGAGGGCGGTGCGCACCTCGGGAGGGACCATCCCAGCAGTATGCCGGTCACGCCTGCCTGGCGTCGGCAGCGCGACGCATCCTGAATCGTATGATATTTGCGTCATGACGCCGGGCTTCGTCATACTTGTCAGTGGTGACACAACGGGGTGCCCGCACCATGCACACCGACGACAGGAGGTCACCCGATGACTCGCATGAAGACCTGGCTCCGTTCCTTCGACCGCTGGACGCTCGCCGCGTTCAACCCGGAGGTGCCGGGCTACCGGGGTCGCTGACCGACCCCGACCGCTCACGACCGAAGGCCCCGCCGCGTCCCCCGCGTGGCGGGGCCTTCGGCGTCCGAGTACGCCGAGGACGCAGAAGACGCAAGGTGCGCATCGGTCCTCGATAGGGTCGACGGATGGATCCGAGCCCGCTGAGATATCTGTCCGACGCCGAGGTCCAGGGGCTGCTCCCCGAGCCGAGGACCGCCGTCTCGCTGGCGCGCCGAGCCCTCGTGGCGCGGGCCGAGGGGCGCGCGCAGGTGCCGCCCAAGCCGGCCGTCCGCCTCGCCGGTGACGGCTTTGCCAACGCGATGCCCGCGGCCGTGCTCGACGAAGACCTGCTCGGGTGCAAGTGGGTGACCCTGGTCCCCGACAACCCCGCCCGCGGCCTGCCCACCGCCCAGGGCGTGATGATCCTCAGCGACGCCCGCACCGGCGAGACGCGGGCCCTGATGGGGGCCGCCGCCCTCACCGCTCAGCGGACCGCCGCCGTCAGCGGCGCCTGCCTCGACGCGCTCGGTGACCGGTCGTCGCCCGTCGCGTTCCTCGGCGCGGGGGTCCAGGCGCGGTCGCACCTGCTGGTGCTGGAGGCCCTGGGGTATGCCGAGACCCGGGTCTACGCCCGCCGCCCCGAGGCGCGCGAGGACCTGTCGGCGTGGGCGGCCGAGGCCGTGCCCACCTTGAGGCTCGAGGTCACCGACGACCCGAGGGCCGCGGTCGAGGGCGCCGGCACCGTCATCACGGGGTTGAGCATCGGCCTGCGCGGCCAGGAGCTGGACCCGGGGTGGGTGCGCGAGGACGCGCTGCTGCTGCCGCTGGACTACTCGAGCAGCGTCGGCAGCCGGCTCGCCCGCGAGGCGACCCTGGTCTCGGACGACGTCGAGCAGCTGGCCGCCGTCGCCCCGGCCAAGCTCGCCGCCGACTATCCGCCGGCCACCGGGTGGACGGGCGACGCGATCCGTCAGCCTCGGCCTGCCGGACGGCTCGTCTGCCAGAACCTCGGCATCGCGGCGACCGACGTCGTCTTCGCGGCATACGTCGCGGACCGGGCCGCCGACCGCGGGGCCGGCACGGTGCTCGCCCGCTGACCGCGGGCGTCGAGCGACCGTCGAGTCTCCCGGCTGACAACCTCCCCCCGGCCCGGCCGCCCTGGTGGGATGAGAGCGTCAGCCCACGACCAAGGAGACGCGACCGTGAAGCGCATCGGCTACTTCCTGTCCTGCGAGGAGTACTCCCCCACCGAGATCGTCGAGCAGGCCCGCCTCGCCGGGGAGGCAGGCTTCGACGCCCTGTGGATCAGCGACCACTTCCACCCCTGGACCAACGAGCAGGGCGAGTCCGCCTTCGTGTGGTCCGCGATCGGCGCGATCAGCCAGGTCTGCGACCTCCCGGTGACGACGGCCGTGACCTGCCCGACCGTGCGCATCCACCCGGCGATCATCGCGCAGGCCGCCGCCACCAGCGCCGCGCTCCTCGGCCCCGGCCGCTTCACTCTTGGCGTCGGCTCCGGCGAGGCGCTCAACGAGCACATCCTCGGCGACGTCTGGCCGCACGCCGACCTGCGCCTGGAGATGCTCGAGGAGGCGATCGGCCTGATCCGGCGCCTGTGGACCGGCGAGGTCGTGTCCCACGAGGGCGTCCACTACACGGTCGACACGGCCCGGATCTACTCCCTGCCTGAGGAGCTGCCGCAGATCTACGTCTCGGCGTTCGGGCCCAAGGCGCTGGACCTGGCCTGCCGCGTCGGCGACGGCTTCATCTCGGTCATGCCCGACGCCGAGGGGGTCTCGACCTTCCGCCAGGCCAAGGGCGCCCACGCCCCGACCCAGGCGGGCTTCAAGGTCGGCTGGGGCTCGGACAAGGAGCAGGCCATCGACGACGCCTACCGCCTGTGGCCCAACGCGGGGGTGCCGGGCGAGCTGAGCCAGGTGCTGCCGAGCCCCCAGCACTTCGAGCAGGCGGCCGAGCTCGTGACCCGCGACAAGATCGCGGGGTCGGCGACCTTCGGCGACTCCGTGCGGGAGCACGTCGACGCGTTCACGCCGTTCGTCGAGGCCGGGTTCGACGACGTCTACGTCGCCAACATGGGGCCGCGCTACGCCGAGATGATCGAGGCGTACGGCAAGGAGGTCCTGCCCGAGCTGCGGTCTCGTCACGTGCGCGCCTGACCGCTGCGCCCACCCGTCCCGTCATACCGCCCTCGACCACCAGGAGTCCTCATGACCCACGACACCAGCCGGACCGACCAGCCGACGACGCGCCCCCGCACCCCGCTCGCCTCACCCCTCCACGAGATCGAGAGCTCCACCGCGCTCGACCCCGTCGTGGCGGTGGGCGATCGCGTCTCCGGGGCGATCGTCGCCGACGACCTGCGGCGCCAGGTGCTGCAGGGCGCCTGGCTCGGCCACGCGCTGCACCCCCTGCTCGTCGAGGTACCCATGGGCACGTGGATGAGCGCGACCCTGCTCGACCTGGCCGGCGACGACGCCTCGCGCGACGGGGCCCGCCTGCTGACCGGCGTCGGCGTGCTGGCGGCCGTGCCGGCCGCGCTGTCGGGCTGGTCGGAGTATGCCGAGACCGACACCCGCTCCCGCCGCGTCGGGGTGGTCCACGCCATCGCCAACGGCGCCGGTGCCGGGCTGCAGGTCGCGTCGTGGGTGGCGAGGCGCAACGGTCAGCACCGGCTCGGCGCGGCCCTCGGGCTCGTCGCGCTCGGCGCCGTGGGGGCGGGCGGCTTCCTCGGCGGGCACCTCGCGGCGGCGCGCAAGGTCGGCACGCACGACCCCTCCTTCATCCCCGAGCAGCCCTACCTCAGGTAGTCACGTCCGCCCGGGTTGGCACGCCAGGTCGATGTGACGACCTCAGGCAGATCCGGCGGAGCCGCCGTCGGGGCACTCTCGGGCATGCCGGTCGCGACCGCTCGCCTAGGACGCGACGACCCGGACGGCCGATCGGTAGACCCACGGCACGTGGGCCGCAGCCGTGACCAGGTGTCGTCGCACGAACGCCGATCGCGTGGCCACGACGAGCCCGCCCGTGAGCGCCCGGGCGGGCAGCCCGATGGTGTGCCAGTGCGCCTCGTAGCGGCTGGGGTCACCGGCCGCGACGGCCTCCACGGCGGCCCTCGCCTGTCGCCACCCGAGCGTCAGCCCCTCCCCCGTCAGCGCGTCGACGTAGCCCGCGGCGTCGCCGGCCAGCAGCACCCGACCGGCAACCTGACGCGCCGCGCGCTGCCGCAACGGTCCCGCACCGCGCACCTCGTCCAGAGGCTCGGCGCCCGCGAACCTGTCTGCCAACCTAGGGATCTCGGCGAGGTGCTCCAGGAAGCCCCCGACGCGACCGGTCAGCACCGCGACCCCCACGACGTCCTCGGCGACCGGCGTGACATAGGCCTCGCAGGACCGCCCCCAGTGGACCTCCACGTGGTCCGTCCACGGCGCGACCCGGTAGTGCCGTCGCAGCCCACGCCTCCGCGGCGCCCGCGACGGACGGTCGAGCCCGAGCAGCCGTCGCGTCGGCGAGAGCAGCCCGTCGGCCGCCACCACGTGCCCGGCGCGCACCTCGCCTCCCCCGGCCAGCCCCACCGTGACCCCGCCGTCGTCCTGGGCCAGGTCCACGACGCGATCCTGCACCTGCCGTATGCCGTCCCCCGCCGCCTCCGTGGCCCGGGTCAGGGCGGCGTGCAAGGTCGTGCGGCGCACGCCGAGCCCAGGCCGCGGCCCGACCGGTGCGTCGGCAGATGGGCCGCGCCCGTCGAGGGACCTGCCGTCGACATACCGGATGCCCCGGATCGGGTGACCGTCCGGGTGGACCCCGAGAGCCGCGAGCTCGGCCACGCCGGCCGGCATGATCCCCTCGCCGCAGGCCTTGTCCACCGGCGACGGGCGGGGCTCGACGACGACGGCGCTCATCCCGAGCCGCGCCGCGTGCAGCGCCGCGACGAGCCCGACCGGCCCGCCGCCGACGACGACCAGATCCACGTCCGCCCTGGCGTGAGCGTCGGCCCCGGTGCCTGGTGCTCGGGGGTCCCTCGCCACCGTCAGGCCGTCTCGTCCAGCGCGCGCAGCGCCTGCTCCTCGACCCGGATGCGGCGAGCCAGCAGGGCGGCGTTGGCGATCGTGAATCCCGCTGCAGTCCAACGGGACCCGTGCACCATCGGCAGGGCGACGCCCTCGACGACGACGGCGACGTAGTTGGGGTGGTCCAGGTAGCGGTAGGGGCCGCCCGTGACCCGGGAGGCGCCGGGCACCACGATCACGCGCGTGTTCCACTGCGGACCGAGGGTGCGGATGCACCACCAGCGCAAGGCCTGGGCGGCGCCGACGCCGGCGAGGGCGACCCACCCGCCGCGCCCGAACCGCCGCCCGCCCCAGTGCATCTCGGCGAGGCACGCCCCGAGCAGCCCGGTGTGCAGGGCCACCATGGCCGGGTAGTGCTCGCGCCCCACCTCGTGCCCGCCCTGGGCGAGGGACCAGGCAGCGTTGCGGCGCGACACCACCAGCTCCGCGAGGCGCTCGGCCGCGACGACGGCGACCAGTCCGGCATACGCCGTCTGGCTCCTCATCGGGCGTCCTCGGGCGCCCGCAGCAGGACCATCTCGAGGCAGAAGCCGGGGCCCATGGCGAGCAGCATCCCCAGCGACCCGGGCCGTGGTGGGCGGGTCCGGAGCGTGTCGGCGAGGACGTGCAGCACCGACGCCGAGGACAGGTTGCCGATCGCGGCGAGGGAGTCCCAGGTGACGCCGAGGGCGTCGCGGGGCACCTCGAGCGCCTCTTGCATGGCCTCGAGGACCTTGGGGCCGCCGGGGTGCGCGACCCACCACTCGATGTCGTCACGCGTGAGGTCGTGCAGCGCCAGGAACCCGTCGACGTCCTCGCGGACGTGCGAGCGCACCAGCTCGGGCACCTCGACGCCGAGGACGATCCGCAGCCCCGTGGCGCCGACGTCCCAGCCCATGGCGCGCTCGGTGTCGTCGTAGAACCGCGAACGGGTGTCCAGCACCTCGGGCCGGGTGGGCGTCGAGCCGGACGACCGGTCTGGTGCTCCCTGGTCGGTCGCCCGCTCGGCGGCCCGGTCGGCGCCGAGCATCACCACGGCCGCTGCTCCGTCCCCGAAGAGGCCGCTGGCCACCATGTTGGCGGGCGTGGTGTCGTCCCGCTGCACGGTGAGGCTGCACATCTCCGTCGCGACCAGCACGGCCACGTGCGCGGGATGACCGACGAGATGGTCGTGCACGCGGGCGATCCCGGCCGCTCCCGCGACGCACCCCAGGCCGACGAGCGGCACGCGCCGCACGTCGGACCGCATGCGCAGGCGCGCGGCGATCCGCGCGTCGATCGACGGCACGGCGAGACCCGTGACGGTGGCGCTGACGAGCAGGTCCACGTCGCGCGGTGCGAGCCCCGCCTCGGCGAGGGCCGCCTCGACGGCCTGGCACCCGAGCTCGACCGCCGCCTCGATGAAGGCGTCGTTGGCCTCGCCGAAGTCCGCCAGTCCCACGTAGCGCTCGAGCGGCAGGGCCAGGTGCCGTGTCCGCACCCCCGCGTTGGCGTGCACCTGGTCGAGCATCCGACGCCGGGCACCGGACGCGGCACCGGTGAACTCCGCCACCGCGTCGGTGATCTCGTGCTGAGAGTAGCGGTGCGGCGGCAGCGCCCCGCGGACGGCCACCACGGCGCTGGGGAGCGCAGGCCTCCGCCCGAGGCCGCCCGGGCCTAGCGTGGGCTCATGCCCGCTCCCCTGCTGTCCTTGCTGGCGACCACCTGCCATCCGGGCCCGACCGCGGTCGTCACCGGCCTCACCACGGCCCTCGCGGTCGGCTGCGGTCTGCCCCGCCGACGGGTCCTGCTCGTGGGCGCGACCGTCCTGTCCGGGCAGCTGACCATCGGTTGGAGCAATGACCTGCTCGACGCCGGGCGCGACCGGGTCGCGGGACGCGTCGACAAGCCGCTCGCCGCCGATCCGGGGGCGGCGAGGGTGGTCCGCCGGGCCCTCGGGGTGGCCGCTGGTGCCTGTCTGCTCCTGTCGAGCAGGTGCGGTGGTGCTGCCGGAGTCGTCCATGTGGTCCTCGTCGTCGGGTCGGGCTGGGCATACAACGCTGGTCTCAAGCGCTCGACCGCCTCGATCCTGCCGTATGCCGTGGCCTTCGGGGGGCTTCCGCACGTGCCGCATCTGACCAGAGGTGGTCCGCGCCAGGGCCCGGCGCCGTTGTGGCAGACGGTCGCCGGCGCGCTTCTCGGCTGCTCCGCCCACCTGCTGAACGTCCTGCCCGACCTCGACGACGACGCCGCCACCGGGGTGCGCGGCTACCCGCACCGGTGGTCCCCGGCGTCGCTGCGGGCCCAGGCCGTGGCTGGGCTGGCCGGCGCCCAGCTCGCCGTGCTGGCCGGGGCGCGCCCACCCGCTCGATCCGCACGCGTCGCGGTGGGGCTCGGTGCTGCGCTCGCGGCGGGCGTCCTCGGCGGTCGTGGCAAGGCACCGTTCTGGTGCGCGGCCGGGATGGCCGTCTGCGACGTGGCACTGTGGGCGGTGGCGGGGCGAGGATGGGACGGAGGCACCCCACCGTCGTGGACGCCACCACCATCGACAGCTCCAGCAGCTGCGCCATCACCAGCAGGACGAGGAGAGATCGCATGAGGTTCACGCGGAGCGGCGGGCAGTCCGCCCCCGGGCCGCAGGACTGGTTCAGCGGCGCGGTCTACATCGACGGGATCCGCAACCCGGACGAGCAGTCCGCGGTGGGCTGCGCGCACGTGCGGTTCACGCCGGGCGCCCGCACCGCGTGGCACACCCACCCCAAGGGCCAGACGCTCTACGTCACCGACGGCATCGGGTATGTCGCGAGCCGTGGCGGCGAGGTGCGCGAGATCCGCCCGGGGGACGTCGTCTACATCGAGCCGGGCGAGGAGCACTGGCACGGCGCGACGCCGGACCGCTTCATGGCGCACGTCGCGATCCAGGAGGCGGACGACCAGGGCGAGGTCGTGACCTGGCTGGACCACGTCACCGACGAGGAGTACGGCGCCTGACCCGCCCACCGGCTGCCCGGCTCACCTGCTCACCTATTCGCCCGCTCACCCGCTGACGCGTCAGGCGGGCAGCGGCTCGGTCGCGTGCAGCCGCCCGTCGACGAGCTCAAGCACCCGGTCGGCATAGGCCACGATCATCGGGTCGTGGGTGGTGACCACCGCGGTCATGCCCCGTTCCCGCACCAGCTGCACGATGAGCGTCATCACCTCGCGCGCCGTCTCGGAATCGAGCTGCCCCGTGGGCTCGTCGGCGAGGAGCACGGCCGGCTCACCGACGAGGGCCCGGGCGAGGGACACGCGCTGCTGCTGCCCGCCCGAGAGCTGGCGCGGCGTCTGTCGCGCGTGCGGTCCGAGGCCGACCCGCTCGAGCACCTCGGCCACGCGACGGTCCCGCTCCCCCGGGTCGGTCCGGGTCAGCCGCAGCGGCACGGAGACGTTCTCGGCGGCGGTGAGCTCGAGCACGAGCCCGAACGACTGGAACACGTAGGCCACGTGCTCGCGGCGCAGCCTGAGCCGGCCCGCCTCGTCCAGGGCGCGCACGTCGACGCCGTCGACGCGGACCTCGCCCTCGTCGGCGTCGTCCAGGCCGCCGGCGACGTGGAGCATCGTGGTCTTGCCCGAGCCGGACCGCCCGCGGACGGCCAGCAGCTCGCCGCGCGGCACGGCCAGGTCGATCCCCTGCAGGGCGTGCACCGCGCCCGCCCCCGTGCCGAAGCTCTTGGCCACTGCGCGCAGCTCGATCATCAGGTCGGTCGTCTCAGTCATGGCGCCGGTGCCTCCCTGGCTCGCCCTCGGTGTCTGCGGTGTACCCGTTGTCTCCGGTGTGCCCGGTGTGCCCGGTGTCCTCGGTGTGCTCTGTGTCCTCGGTGAGAGCGGCTCGCTCACGTCGTGTCCGGGGCGTGGCCCCGTCGTGACCCGGCCAGACGCCGATGTGGTCGCTCTCGAGGTCCAGCCGCACGCGGTCCCGCAGCTCGAGCGCGTGGGTGAACTCCCGGGGCAGCTGCAGGCGTCCAGCCCGGTCGAGCACGGCATACTCCTCGCTGACCAGGGCCGAGCGCCCCTCGGCGTCGACCTCGGTGCGCCGCAGCACCTCCGAGCTGGTGCGTCCGTCGCGGATGCCGACGGTGCGCTGGACCTGCCCCGACACCGCCTGGTCGTGGGTGACCACGACGACCGTGACGCCGAGCTCGGCGTTGGCTGTGCGGATGGCGGCGAAGACGTCGTCGGCCGTGCGGGTGTCGAGCTCGCCGGTGGGCTCGTCGGCGAGCAGGACCTGCGGGTGGTTGGCCAGGGCCACGGCCAGCCCGACCCGCTGCTGCTGCCCGCCGGACAGCTCGGCGGGCCGGCGGTCGGCGCACTCCGCGAGCCCGAGCAGGCCCAGCAGGTCACTCACCCGGCCCCCGACCTCCTCCCGAGGACGACCCGCCAGGCGCATCGGGACGGCTACGTTCTCGGCGGCCGTGAGATAGGGCAGCAGGTTGTCGCTCGCCTGCTGGTAGAGGAACCCGACCGTCTCGCGGCGGAAGCGCAGCCGCTCGCGACGCCGCATGGCGACGAGGTCGTGCCCCGCGACCCTCGCGGCCCCGGCGGTGGGCCGGTCCAGCCCCGAGAGCACGCGCAGCAGGGTCGACTTGCCGCTGCCGGACGCACCGACGACGGCGACGAGCTCACCGGCGGCGACGGACAGGTCGAGCCCCTGCAGCGCCACCACCTCGACACCTTCGGACGTGAAGATGCGCACGACGTTGTCGCACTCGACGAGCGGTCTGCCCCGCTCCGCCTCGGTCTGGGTCGTCGTCATCACTGGTCTCCTGCCCTGAGGTGGCGCGTGAGGCTGAGTCTGGTGGCGGATCGCAGGTCGAGCGCCACGACGGCGCTGACCAGCACGGACAGGCCGATCGCGATGGCGGCGACCGTTGGCCAGGACGGGACGAGCCTCGGATAGGCCTCCCCGCCCGCGAAGGGTGCCAGGTCGACCAGCCGAGGGAGCAGCCAAGGCAGGCCGAGCCCGGTGGCCAGGCCCGTGACCACGGCGGCCAGGGCGGGCGGCAGCACCTGGACGAGCACGACCGTATGCCGGTCGCGCGCGGGCATGCCGAGCACCCGGGCCCGCGCGAGGAGCTGTCGACGCGCCGCTGCCGTCGCGGCGGTGAGGGCATAGGCCGCGAGCGCGGCCAGGAGTGCCGCCGCGAGCGACGTGAGCAGGACGACGAGCAGCACGTGGCGCGAGAGCGGCTGGTCGGCGGCGCGGGCGGCCACCGTCGTGCGGTCGACGGCCTGCTCGACCAGCGGGCTCAGCGTCCGTGCCTCGGCCACGAGCGAGGCGGACGCGACGGGGGTGGCGCGCACGAGAAGGGTGGTCGTGGGGACCGGTGATCCCGTCAGGCGTTCGACCTGGTCGCGCGGCGCCAGGGCGATCAGCTGCGTCGTGGTGTCCTGCAGGCTCTCGTCGACCACCACCGTGCGGACGGGGGCCGAGCGCCGGTTGATCTCGATCCGCAGCCCGGGCTGGTGCAGGACCGGCCGGTCACGCCCCACCACGAGGGTGACCCCGTCGCCCTGCGGGGAGGTCGAGGTGGAGGTCGCCGTGGAGGTCGCAGTAAACGTCGACGTGGGGGTCGCCGTGGACGTCGACGCCTCGTGCACGGCGATCGGCGTACCGGCTCGCACGGAGGCGACCTCCTGGACGGAGCCGACGCGGACCGCCACCTGCGCCCGTGCGTCCGCGCCGGTGCTGTCCGAGAGCAGCTGTCCGCTGGTCTCCCCCAGGGCGGCCACGGACTGCACCCCCGGCCTGCGCCGGACGGTCTCGACGACGGACGCGTCGAGGCGCGATCCGGTCACCTGCGCGTCGGCTCCCACCTCGCGCCAGGTCTGCAGCTCGCGGGCCTGGACCAAGGTGTGGCCGAGCGTGGAGGTCAGGACCGCGAGTGCCGCGGCCACCGTGAGAGCCACGAGCGGCAGCCGCGAGGCGCCACCCGCGCGGGCCGCCTGCGTCAGCCCCAGCCAGCTGCGTCCGCCCGGGCGACGGTCGACGATGCGGGCGGCGACGCTGGACGCGGCGCGCACCAGTGCCAGGAGCAGCAGGCCCACCACCACCGCCACGAGCGCGGGCACGGCTTGGACGAGGGGGTCGGGGGTGATGTCGCCCGTGCTCAGCTGCGCAGCGCGGCCAGCGGTGATGAGGTCGTCGCGAGGTGTGGTCGGCTCGGCCGGCCGTTGGCGCACGGTGATCACGGCCAGCACGGCCAGCGCCACGAGTGCCAGCACTGGCGCCAGCCTGGAGGCGGCCCCGACCCGCGCGAGCCGCCCGCCCCGCTGCCCGCGGCCACGATCCCGCGCCCCGAGGACCGTGGCACCGACGTGCGCGAGGACGGCTGCTGCGGCCAGCCCCAGGGCCCACCAGGGAGGCAGGACGGACTGGGTGGTGAGCGCGGCGACGCCCCATCCCAGCGCCGCGCCGAGGACGACCGGCATGCTCACGTCCAGGGCCGCCAGGAGGCCGAGCCGGCTCATCGAGGCCCCACGTGATCGGAGCAGGTCGTCGTCCCGCCGCCGTCGCTCGGTGCGCAGGCGGGCGAGGAGCACGGCGAGCGCCGCCGCCAGCACCAGCAGACCGGTTGTGACGGTGCCGTCGACGAGCCGCGTGGCGCGCACCCCGTCCCGCCACGACGACAACGTGCCGGAGAGGGTCGAGCGGACCGACACCGCCCCGTCCGTGACCTCGCTCGGCGCCGAGGCCACCCGGGCGAGCCCGCTCGTGAGTGCCGGGAGGTCGGCCGGTCGGACGCGTCGGTCGTCGACGCGCCAGGTCCAGGAGTAGTTCACGGTGTTGCTGAGCGCGGAGATGGCGACGACCTGCTGGTGAACGTCCGGCGAGAGGACGAGCCCGACCGCAGGTTGGACGCCACCGTTGGCGCCGCCCTCCTCGATCAGGCTGATCCCGGCGAGCTGAGGCATCCACTGCCAGAGGTCGTCGCGGGGGTCGGTGGGCTCGTAGATGCCTGAGACCAGCAGGTGCAGCCGGGTCGCCGTCCCCGAGGCGGCTGGCATGGTCCACCGCTCGCCGACCTTGGTGCCCCACGAGTCGGCGGCGACCGTGGACAGTCCCACCTCGAGGGTGGGGATGGTCTCCGGGGGCAGCGTCGCCGGGTCCGGCAGCCCCGGTCCGGCCGTCTGCACGCTGAGGTCCTCGGTCGCCGGCGCGGGCGGCAGCACGTGGCGCTCGGCCGAGGGGCGCGGTGCCCGTCCGGCGGTCCAGCGCACCCGGGACTCGAAGGCCGGCGTCAGCACGAGCTGCCCGCTGCGAACGACGCCCTGGGGGGTGGGCGCGAGCGGTTGCGCGTCGTTGGTCGCGGCCATCGGCCGGACAGGGCCGTAGAGCTGAGAGGTCTCCGGGCCCCACAGCCGTTGCACGGACGTCGCGACACGGGCGAACGGCGCGGCTGGATCACCGCCCGGGAACCCTGCGCCGATGCCGGTGGGCAGGGTGACCAGGACCGAGCGGCCCATCACCGGAGCCCGGCGCAGGCTCTCGCCGAGCCAGTCGCGCGAGGCGCGGTCGGTCAACGCCGGCAGCATGGTCACCAGGGCCGTCGTGACGGCGACGACCAGGGCCGTGAGGAGCGTCAGCCCGCGCGTCGTGCGGGCTGACGCAAGCACCAGGCGAGACCAGGTCATCACGTCTCCCCCTCTGCCCCGCAGGCTTGGCCGCCTCATGCCGTGTCCCCCTCGCGCAGCAGGCTCGACCAGCTGCGCGCCGGCGGCCGCAGCGCGAGCAGCCCGGTCAGCCACAGCGCGGCCGCCAGCGCACCGGCCGCTGCGACGACCTGGCCCCAGGGCACGACGGGAGTGGTGCCGGCCCCCTCGACGGACCAGGCGGGGATGACGACGACGGCGGCGAGCAGCCCGACCGCGGTGCCCGTCAGGACCGCGACGAGCACCTGGGCGAGCTCGCTCCCCCACACGGATCGGCGCAGCAGCGCGGCAGGCACCCCGAGCGCGTGGAGGACCGCCCGGTCGCGCTGGCGGGCCCGGGCCGCCGCCGCCGTCCCCGCGAGACCCGCGACGACCGCGAGCGCTGCGCTGGCCGTCAGCAGCAGGGCGAGCACACCCCGCAGGGCAGCGGGGGCTACGTCGGAGCGGAGTCGGGCGAGCGTCTCGGCCTGCGTGGCGACGGTGAGGACCCCGCCCTGCCCGGCCTGCGGCGCGGATGCCGGGTCGGGGACGCGCGTCCCCCACACCTGCCCGGGCTCGAGGGGTGGGAGCAGGAGGTCGGCCCCGGAGCTCCCCCTGGCACCCGTGGTCTGCAGCGTCCGCAGGTCCACCAGAGCAGCGCGCTGCGCATCGCCTTGGCCAGGGACCCGGTCGACCACCCGAGTCACGCGCAACCGGACCGTGCGACCGGCGACCGGCAGCTCGACGGTCTGCCCCGGCCGGGCCTCGAGGGCCTCTGCGAGTCCGCGCGAGAGGACGGCGGGGACCGGGTCGACGCGCGGCTTCGCCACCACCGCCTCGGCGCTCAGGCCTCGGCTGCCCTCGGTCGTGGTGGTCAGCGGGACCGGAGCGGGCAGCAGGGAGGTGCGCGACCCGTCCGGCCGGCGGACGGTGAGGGAACGGAGGGTCATGTCGGCAGGGGGATAGAGCATGGTGGCGGAGACGAGCTCGAGCGGCTCGGGGACAGCGCGCCCCACACCGGTGCCGAGGGTGCCGCGATAGCTGACCTGGGTGCTCGGCGTCCCGGCAGTGAGCGCGAGGGCGTGGCGGTAGCCCTCGCCGTCGTCGAGCAACAGCTGCAGCTCGGGCAGGCCGGACCTGTCCTCGAGCGACTCCAGGGTGCCGACGACCGTGGCCTCGAGGGTGAGCGCGCCCGCGGGAGAGGGCGCGCCCGCGGACAAGGGCGCGGTGGGCTGGACCGACGGTGCCGCCGACGTGGTGGCCGATGGTGCAGACGTGGTCGTGGCCGAGGATGTCGACGGGATCGCAGGAACGGGGGGCGGGGCAGGGGCGGCTCGCAGGCCGTGGAGGGTCGACTGCCAGGTGTCGTGCTGGGCGCGCGCGCCGGCGGGGTCGGGCACCAAGGTGGGGTCGGCGATCACGGCGTCGCTCAGGTCGACGCCGAGCAGCGTCGCCTCGGCACCGCCGACTCCCGTGACCTGCTCGGACCACACCGAGGTCGTCGTCCCGCCCAGGCCGCGGGCGACCTCGGCCGCGTGGCCCGCGTCGGGCGCCAACGTGACCACGACGGGCGCCGGGACCTCTCGCACCGCCCGGTCCTGGATCAGCTGGTCGTTGCTGGCCAGCTGGGTGACGGTGAGGGCTGCCACCGCGGCCGTCACCACGGCGAGAAGGCGGGTGCCGAGGCTCTCGGGCGAGGGATGACGGGTGCCCCACGCGGCCCAGGCGGCAGCCAGGCCACGAGATCGCCCGGCCGCGCGCGCGACGAGTCGGCCGAGCACGGGGGCGAGGCGCATCGCCACGAGCGCGAGCCCGAGGACCACCAGCGCGGGCGCGACCACGGACAGCGCATCGGCGCGCTGCTCGTCCCCGGCTCCCCGCAGGCGCCACCAGGCCAGGGCCGCCAGCAGCAGCAGGACGGCGTCGATCATGCGTGAGGTGCGACCGTGACCCCCGACCGAGCCGGCCAGCGCCGTCAGGGTGACGACCAGCATCGCCGCGATCGTGGCCCCGAGGGCGACGACCCAGGTCATGACGGTGGGCTCGACCCGGTCGGCCCCCGGCAGGACGCGCGCCAGCACAGGGGCCAGCAGCGCGGCCAGGACACCGGCGGGCAGCACGGCGGCGGCCGCCAGCCCGGCCAGCAC